>CAUJHK010000001.1 GCA_963204715.1 Pseudomonadota bacterium
CTTGACGTCATCCCCGCCTTCCTCCGGCTTATCACCGGCGGTCTCGCATGAGTGCCCAACTAAATGGTGGCAACATACGATAGGGGTTGCGCTCGTTGCGGGACTTAACCCAACATCTCACGACACGAGCTGACGACAGCCATGCAGCACCTGTATCCAAGTCCCTTGCGGGAAAGAAACCATCTCTGGTAACCGTCCTGGTATGTCAAGTGTAGGTAAGGTTCTTCGCGTTGCTTCGAATTAAACAACATGCTCCACCGCTTGTGCGGGTCCCCGTCAATTCCTTTGAGTTTTAATCTTGCGACCGTACTCCCCAGGCGGTGTGCTTAAAGCGTTAGCTGCGTCACCGAGACCTAAAGGTCCCGACAACTAGCACACATCGTTTAGGGCGTGGACTACCAGGGTATCTAATCCTGTTTGATCCCCACGCTTTCGTGCATGAGCGTCAGTAACTGTCCAGTTGGCTGCCTACGCCATCGGTGTTCCTTCGAATATCTACGCATTTCACTGCTACACTCGAAATTCCGCCAACCCCTCCAGTACTCTAGTCTTGGAGTTTCAAAAGCAATTCCAGGGTTGAGCCCTGGGCTTTCACTTCTGACTTTCAAGACCGCCTGCGCACGCTTTACGCCCAGTGATTCCGAACAACGCTCGCTCCATTCGTATTACCGCGGCTGCTGGCACGAATTTAGCCGGAGCTTCTTCTTCTGCTACTGTCATTATCTTCACAGCCGAAAGTGCTTTACAACCCTAAGGCCTTCTTCACACACGCGGCATGGCTGGATCAGGGTTTCCCCCATTGTCCAATATTCCTAACTGCTGCCTCCCGTAGGAGTCTGGACCGTGTCTCAGTTCCAGTGTGGCTGATCATCCTCTCAGACCAGCTACTGATCGTAGCCTTGGTGAGCCGTTACCTCACCAACTAGCTAATCAGACGCGGGCTGATCTCTGGGCGATAAATCTTTGGTCCGTAGACATTATGCGGTATTAGCGTCAGTTTCCCGACGTTGTTCCGCACCCAGAGGCACATTCCCACGCGTTACTCACCCGTGCGCCACTAACCCGAAGGTTCGTTCGACTTGCATGTTTTAGGCCTGCCGCCAGCGTTCGTTCTGAGCCAGGATCAAACTCTCATGTTTGATCTCATCTCATATCACTCTCAAATTAAAATTGAAGTGTCCTAAAACACTTCAAAATCACATTGAGTAATTGAAAAGTGCAAGGACCTGCTTTGCGTCACATAACTATGTTATATGTATAGATACGTGGACATTGCAGGTCTTTATATATGTGTTCAACACATCTACGAAGCGCTGCTGCCTACGTATCTTCTCTTTCTTATTCACGATGTTCAAGAACCAGAGCGACTGATTAGCAAAGAAGCGTTTCAGCCGCAAGTAGTATTTTGGGTTACCCCAAGATTTTTAGAAGATGTCGATTTTATAGCTTGTTATGGCTTCGACGTCAACTTTCGAAATAAGTTCTTTTATCTTGCGATAATGAGGCTTTTCGAAAATTAACGCGGGTTAATGTCCCGCGCTGTGGAGGGGGTTATATAACTATCCTTTGCCCGCTGTAAACCCTTTTTTTACATTTTTTAACTTTTTTTTAAAAAATGGGAAAAATCGGGAAAAACCAAGGGTTTTCAAACAATCGCCAAATCCATGGCCAAAGGTCGCTGGCCCAGAAAAGCAAGCCTGTCATTCACAAGCAAAAGACGTGATTCCGCAAGGTCTTTGTTGGGGCATATTTCCACGACAGCCGACCCTGATTCCTCAACTTGTTTGAGTATATATTGAGCTTCCAGGGTGGTTTTATTAAATTGCGCACCCAAGGTGGCCAAAAGAAAAGAATAGGCCCTTTCTGGGTTTTCTTCCAGAATGATGGCAAACGGCCTAGGATAAGCAGAGTCGGTCAGGCGATTTATTTTGGGCGGAGTCGGTCTGACGCGCCCCACAATCATAGGCACATTTGATGTTTTGGCGGGAGAGCCTGTCGAACCATCCTTATGGACATCCTGACATCTTTTTTCATGATTCCAGCCAATCGCAAGCCTTTCCCCTGCGGCTACTTCACGCAAAAATAGATAGGACAAAAACACAGTTTGACGACTCAGGGACAAATAAAACACCTACAATATAAAAAGTATTAAATTTCTGGCGCAACACGCTCACAAACAAAACTCATGGGGGGCTGACCCTTTTTGGCAAGGACTGCGGCGACCATCCCTCTCTTTGTTTGTTCAACTTCATGCGTATAAGTGCCTACATAGGCAAGTTTGCCTTGTTGCGTTATGTGCAAGGCTTGCGCAGCTTCTGTAAAACTTTTACCATAGTAGAACTGCAGCGCAGACACATGATACTCGCTAACATATTGGGACCTTGCAAGAAATACCTTGCAAAGCTTTGGGTAGGCATCATCCTTCTTCATATCGCTCAAGCTTCTACGCTTGCGGCCATCTTCTGACCGAGAATAACTTGCGGCTGACCCCTCTGGCCTTATAGATTTTTTCGACATATCAAAACCCGTCATATTTCCAGTTTAAAACCAATTTTATCCGTTTGTGTAGCGCAAAAACTCGTTCAAGCTGCCTCCAACTTGCTCTGGACTAAAGGCAAGCGTAGCAGGAAAGCTACTCTTATTCGTCGCAATAAAGTGTGTGAACCTGTCCCTGGTTTCCTCGCTACCAATCGCAAGACCAAATATCTGGGCAGAAAAACTTATTGTAAGCTCATCCACTGCCCACTTGACTGGCTTTTCTTCGCTGATTTGAAGCTCATCTCCAACAACTACAACTCTATACTGGGCTGATTTTATATTGCCAGCACGCTCCTGATCGCAAAAAAATACATATGCCGCATGAATACCATCACCAGTGTGGGTGGCCGTAATACCTACATTCAGTCTTATTTCGGCCAAGTCTTCTGATTTGATGTCTTTTGCAAAAGCCCTGGCTTCCGCCTCATTGCAAATAATTGAACTCGCGCCAACAAAAGCCGCTTCGCCAAAGAAGATGATGGTACTTTGCGCACAAATCCCCATACTGTAGTTTGCCAGATTGCGCTCAGACGTATAATATTCCGCAGCCCCCTGAAAGGCCGCTATAATATCAGAGTCATCCATTGATGAAGACACATCAAGAACTATAACATCACTACTATCTACGTATATTGCTTTAGGGCGGGTGTTTTCATTCGCACTTTGTCCTATTAATATTTTTTCTTGTGCGCGTGAGGGAGAAAATAATCCCTCGCCATTAAAGATAGCAGCAGACAAAACCGCGGCAGACAAAAATGATGAACCTATTCCCGACACACAGCACCTCACCCAACAAAAACAATTTTAGCCAAACAACAGGCAGCTGGCACATCATAAAGATATGGCTGGCATTCTTTTGACGCCGTGGCATCGTTGCGAATGTAAGAAAATGTTAGATATGATTTTTTTGCATGTCAACCATGCAAATTATAAAAGCCCCATGTTTTTTAAGTCATCTGCCATTTCTGGGGGCGGTTCATCCGCCAATGTCCCATAAACATAGACTCCGCGGTCTTTTGGAGCATCCTTTTGTTCCAGATATCGCCAGCCCTGAATGGCCCTTTTGGGAACGGCGATGGTTTGGGTAAGCTGCGACTCCACCATAATCATGCACCATTTTGTGCCATCATCTTCTGTCGCCATCTCAAAGCCCAGTATCTTTTGCCGCACCTGAATGCGGCTTTTGAGAATCCAGTAAATAGAACCCCCTGAAGACAGTATTTCATTACCCCGCGTGGGCTTATAGCGCGTGTAGGCATGCGTTGCCGCCACGCCATGATAGCAACAACGCCCGCCGCGCTGGCGGTCTATCAGCTGGTCAATTTCCTGCAAACCTGCGGCTGTTTTGATAAGATTGAGTGGCATAACACTTTGTTTAGGACAGTTACCCTTGAGTGACAAGCCTGTGATTCGCGAAGGTTTTTGGTAAAAAATGTGAAAATCGGCGATTCACAAGCCCCTCATACCATTGTATAGTAGGCGAAAGCGCCTAATTCAGGCATCCCGCCCTTTTTTTATAAAGTCATGACAGTCCGCAACAAACACACTGCCCTGCCCTTTTTGGCGTTCACCCTTTTGGTGGCGGGTGCGGGCGCGCCCGCCTTTGGCCAGCAGCTGGCCTCAGCCTCTTATGGCGCGCCGTGGATGGATGATGAGCGCGCTAGCGAAACCGAACCACAAAAACAAGAAGAAGATATTGCGCCCCGTCATTTGACTTTGGCAGATCTTGAGTCTCTAAGCGATGATGGATTACCACCCCCACGTAAAAACAAAGTACGCAAAAGCAGTTCTGCGCTTGAGAATATGTACTCGGCACGCATGAGTGAGGATTTAGAACTTTTTGGTTATGATCTTTTTGACGGATCACAAAAACCATCGAGCACAATACCCTCTGGCATGGTGGCGGATGATTATGCTTTAAGCGCGGGGGACAGTCTGGAAATTGCCATCCGTGGACAGGAGAATGAGCGCAAGACCTACACAATCAATTCACAAGGCCAGCTTGCAACCGACCAGTTTAACGTCATTACCGTCACAGGAAAAACACTTGGTGATGTGCGTAAAATATTATCCGATGAAGCGCAAGCTCTGCACAATGTCGATATTACTTTAAGTTTAAGCGGGGCACGCCAGATTGATGTTTTGGTGATTGGCGATGTCGAAAAGCCAGGGCGTGTCACCCTGACACCTTTTCATACCGTGCTGGATGCGCTGACAGAAGCCAGAGGCATTAAAAAAACGGGAAGCTTGCGGCGTATAAAACTGGTACGCGCGGGAAGAAGCGAATTTGTTGACCTTTATGCCATGATGATGCAGGGCGCGGGATCAAACGCGGACAAACGACTGCGGGATGGTGACCGCCTGATTGTCCCGCCCATTGGCCCCACAGTGGCCATTTCTGGTGCCGTTAAGCGCCCTGCCATTTACGAAGTGAAAAAGGGAGAAAGCCTTTCCACGCTTGAAATGCTGGGACTTGCGGGCGGTGTTCTATCTCCTGGCGCCAACCGCTTTTTAAGGCTTGCCGTGGGAAGCGACGGGCTAGAAGTTGTTGAAGATATTACAGAGCCTACAAAAAGAGTTTTTTCAGACGGTGGTGTCTTGAACGTAGCACAGGCCAAAGAAAAGCGGAGCCAGAATGTCGAGCTTTCTGGCCATACGCGCGATGCGGGGTCACACGCGCTCGACAAGGCCAAAACATTGTCCGAGCTTATAAAGAACGAACAGATCTTTGGAGATTCTCTCTACCCCCTTATCGGCGTGATTGAGCGGCATGACAAAATGACACTAACCAAAACACTCATAGAGTTTTCGCCGCGTGCGGCTTTAAACAAAACGGGCGACATGAAACTGATGGAAGGTGATGTTGTCCATCTTTTTTCCATGGCACAGATACGGATGATGAACGAAAAGCTTTCATCTGAAACGCTTTTGCAAAAAGCCTCTTATACCAGTGAAAAAAACAAAGAAGAGCCAATTAAAGACGCCATGATAATTTCTTTCCTGCAGGAAAGATCGGCTTTTGTACGCGGCGCCGTTCGGCAGGCGGGCGCTTATCCTGTATCATCTGACACAACGCTTGAATCTCTTGTATCCGTTGCTGGCGGTGCCACCATAGAAGCCGACACTGGCAATATTGAAGTAACATCGCGCATGATTCCCGCCGATGAAAGCGCAGATGCGGAAGGCGTAAACCGTAAAACTGTGTCTTTGGAAAAAGCGGCTTCCAGCGCGATTTATATCAAGGCTGGTGATACGGTGCGCGTAAACCAGAAGTTTGATCGCGTACAAGAGCAAAGCGTCACCTTGCTGGGCGAAGTAAAAAACCCAGGAAAATATGACCTTGTGCCAGGTGACACCTTGCTGTCCTTGATTGACCGCGCGGGCGGCCTGTCTGACATTGCCTATCCCGATGGTGTTATTTTCAGCCGCGCGAGCGAACGAAAGCTCGAAGAGAGCCGCTATAAGGCCCAAGCCCGTGACCTTGAATTAAAGCTGGCCGAGATGATGAAGACTGATGACAAAGACAAAAAGCCTGATGCCGCACAAGTGCAGACCACGCAATCGTTGATCGCGCAGTTGAACGATGCCAAAGCCATTGGCCGCATTACTGTGGAAGCAGACCCTGACATTTTAACAACCGATCCTGAGCAAAACATTTTACTGGAAGCGGGCGATAAAATATTTATCCCGCGCCGCCCCTTAACCGTGCGCGTGGGTGGCGAAGTTCTCTCTCCTGCCGCGCTTCAATTCCGCAAGGGCAAGGGTGCAAACACTTACATTGACGAGGCTGGAGGGACAACCTATTACGCCGACCTTGACCGCGCTTTTGTGACCTACCCTGATGGCAGTGCCAAGCCATTATCTGTTAGTGCGTGGAAACAAGGTGCGAACATGATTCCGCCTGGCTCTACCATTATTGTCCCGCGCGATCCAAAACCATATAACTTCTTGGACAGCGCGCAGACAATTACAACCATTCTTGCCAATATTGCCCTGACGGGATTTTACATCAACGACATTGGCAATGATGACTAGCCATACCCCTCTTTTCTCCATCATCACCATTACGCGCAACAATCTGACCGGGTTTATAAAAACCCACGAGAGCCTTTTGGCGCAGTCTTTGAATGACTATGAATGGGTTGTTGTGGATGGAAATTCTATTGACGGCACACAAGACTATATAGCACAAAAAAACCTATCTGGTTTTTGCGTATCAGAAAATGATAACGGTATCTACAACGCCATGAACAAAGGCATAGACCGCGCCAAAGGCCAATATCTTTTGTTTTTAAATGCAGGGGATACGCTGGCCGACCCAGACATACTTTTGATGCTTTCACGCGCCATACACGCCCACAACCCAGATTTCATTTATGGCGATGCGCTAGAGGAATGTGAAGATACACATCCGTTTTATAAAAAAGCACGTAGCCATAAAAAATATATATGGGGTATGTTTACGCATCATCAGGCCATGCTGTATCGATGCGAGGCATTGGGTGCCCTGAGATATAACGAAAACTATAAAATTGCTTCTGATTATGAGTTCACCATTCGTTTTTTAAAAACTACAAACAAAATCCATTATATTCCCTGTGCCATCTGTTTTTTTGAACGGGGTGGTCTATCACAACAAAACCATGATGCGGGGCGAAAGGAACAAATGGATATAAAACGGCGCCTAAAGCTTTGCCCGTACGCGGCTGTCGTTGTGATTCCATGGTGTCAGCAACTGGCCCTTTGGACAAAAACCACGTGTCCAGCCGCCTACAGAGCTTTAAAAAAATAAAAAGTATAATAGTATCAGTGTGTTATAATTTTTGCTTTATCCATGCCATATTTTTATGTTTATATAGAGACATGAATATTATTAACGATTTCAGACAGTATGGGGCGACACAGGATTCCGAAAGACTCAACGGAACGCCTTACAGGTTTACGGGAATTGACACTCAGGAAAGTGATATATCCATTTTCTTTCAAAGACAAATTGGATTGGGAGAGTGTGCTGACGCAGCAGAAGAGAGCTCTAATCTTTCAGTAAAGGCGCTTTTTGACATTTTAACCGAAAACACCAGAGTGGGATTACCTCTGACGTTTGAAAGATGCGTCGATGGAGGAATAAGAAATATCCGCCTCTACCCCAAAGAAGCTTTATTGAAGGCCGCAAAGGCTGTGTATGAATTGCCTGAGGATGTAAAGCTGGCTGACAGATTTGTGGATACATACATGCTGGGCTTCACAGAAATTTCCAAAACAAAAAACATGTCAAAATGGCCCTTTGCGCCGTGGAGCGAGCCTTTGGATAAGGCCAAACCAGCGTCAACAAAAGCGCAACACTTGCGTGTGGTTTAAAAAGCCTGATAGTAATTATACCTGCCTTTTGCATGCACAAAGCCTGCGCGCCCATCCAAAACCCCACCTTTTAAAATGTAAGAATGCACAAAGGCAGCCAGGCCACGAAACGGCAAGGTATAAAATATTTTTTTCAAAATGGTGCGTTGTGCATTTTGTTCTTGCGGCAACGCTTTCTTTTTCAAAACGCCTTTTTGCCACAGAGCATAATCCTTATGCCTTTCATTCCAGCGATTAATATTCTCCATCGCGTGATGTTTTAGTGGGGTTTTTACCTGCCCCAGAGCCATACCCTTGGCCGCGCGTTTTAGCACTGGCTGATAATGCCCTTCTATTTCGCCCATACCTGAAACATCAAGGTCATCCACCACAGGAAACTCTATATAGCGTTTGTTTATCAATGCCAGCTTGTTGTTTTTCAGGCCAAACCTCAAAGGTTTTCCATCCACGACATAGGCGCCCTTAACAAAATAACCTGCGCATCTGAAATTCAGCCCGCGCATTTCATCGCACAACGCGGGCGTCACTTCTTCATCAGCGTCCACAAAAAATACAAAGTCATGTTTTAAGGAAATATTGTCTAAAATCCATTGCCGCTTTTTGGGATATGAGCCATTCCACGAAAAGTTTTCAATGCGCACATCAAAGGATTTTGCAGCCTCTTTGGTTCCATCAACACTGTTTGAATCAACCACCACTATCTCATCAAACGCTTCCAGTGCCAAAAGACACCGCGCCATATTGGCGGCTTCGTTCTTTGTGGCGATGACAACAGACACTGGTATTTTATGATTTATCATATCTTATTTCTGCGCACGGTAATGATGAAGCCCGTACCCCAAAGCCCCGCCTATTAAGGCAAAGATGAAAAAGAATAAAGCTTTGTCTGGCCAAACGGGGCGCGGTGTTGACGATGGTGGCTCTACAACAATAGCGGCATAGGGTTCATCCAGATTTGCCAGCATTTGAATATGTTCTTGCTGCATCAACAAATCTGCGATGCCGCGCCTGTGATCCGGGTTTAATGTTTTTTGCAGTGTTTCTTTTAAGTATCGGATACGGCTTTCAGACTGCCTTCTTCTATCTCGACGGATAAGCTGATCTGCCACAAGATGTATTTTTCGCAAAAATTCGGATGCAAAAACAGGGTCAGGGTGATGATAGCTGATTTTACGAAGGGGCGTTGTACCCAAAACCTGTACCTTTATATTTTTTTCCAAATAGGCAGACAATTCCTCCGCGCTCCACTTGTCAGCTTTTTGTGAAAAGCTCCCGTCACGCGCAATGCCTGCAAGCACAGCGCTGTCTTTTAAAAGTATGGCGGCGGCGGCAGGGCCTTTGATGGTATAGACAAAGCGATGAAAGTCCGTTGACACGCCCCCCGCTTCTTGTGGCCGCCAGAAAGGAATGTTTAAAGATTCTCCTTCAGAGACTGACGATGCATAATCACCCAGCGCATAGCCATCTGCGGGTGCAACTATCATGGTTGCCCGATAGCGCGGCGTGATGGCCAAAAGTGCAATAGCGGCGAACACCAAAAATATAACTACAAACAAAAGGATGGAGATTTTTGCATCCCAAACATCTTTTATAAAATCAGCCAGCGTGGGATTGGTTTTGTTCATCAAGGCCTAAACCGCACGCGTGTTGATAGCATGTTCGGCCTCTTTCATAATAGACAAGATTGACTTAACGGGACGGAAGTCAGTTGCCGCCGCTATGGCTCCTTGCTGTGCGTTAAACCATGCCTCTGGATCATTGCGGAAATACAAGATGGCCTGTGCCAGAGTCTTTCCATCGCCTTGTGGAATGATAGCTCCACATCCGTAATCACGAATCACGCGGCCAATTTCAGTTTCCGCAGGACCTATATAGATTGTGGGACGCGCCGCTGCTATGGCCGAATAAAACTTGGAGGGAACAAGCAGTCCTGCCGTATCATCACGCGCGGATACAAGGTGAACATCCCCGCTTTCCATCAGCTCTTTTAAATGGCTGGCCGGCTGGAACGGCATAAGCTTTATATTTTCTAGCCCGCGCTTTGCCCGTTCTGCCGCGAGCCTGTCGTGCGATGCGCCCTCGCCTACAAAAACAAATTCAATTTCAGGGTGAATGGATAGATGCTCTGCCGCTTCTAACACTGCTTTCATAGGATGCGCGCGGCCAATGGTGCCTGCATAAAGAACTCTGAATCTTGGAGAGTCATCACGCAACAATGACTGCGCTGGTTTTGCCATGGGCACGTGTTTTTTAATTTTTGGTGGTGGTGTATTATTGTTCTGTTCCACCAGTTCAAGGTCGGGCCAGTTTGTAACCACGCTGATTTTGTTGTTTTCAACGCCTGTATGCGCAAGATAGCGTGCCATGCACCGTCCCACAGCAATCACCTTACTGGACTGGTTCATACTACGTCGTGACACTCGGCCCAGCCATTTTAAAACAAAGCCAGGCAGCTTGACACCAATAGGGACAAACAAATCGGGATATAAATCCTGACACCAGTGAACGTGGGCGCAGCGACGTCGTTTGGCAAAGCGACGCCCTAAAACTACTAGAAATGGGGGGTCTGTCAGTGTCACCACCAAATCTGGCCGAGGCTCACGCAAAAGCGCCCAGTAAAATTTAAACAGAACGACAAGATAGGCAAAAAAACCGCGCGGCTTTGCAGGGGCAGCCACGCGTTTTACTGTTATAGCGCCGTCTTTTTCCGTAAAGGTTTTTGTGCCCGTTGTAAGGATATTGACAGTCCAGCCAGCCCGCGCCATTTCACGCGCAAGGTCACGTAGCACCCTTCCGCTAGCACCCTTCGTGGGGGGATAGACACGGTTGATCAACAAAACAGACGGCTTGGCACTTCTCATAACATCATCTTTTCGTGTTGTCTGAAGTTATATTTTCTAATGCAACACGGCTGGGTTGTCCATCCCGCGCTTTGCCTGCCCACACGGAAATTATCAATAAAATCAAACCGAAATCGAGCGATTTGTGCGAGGCATATAAAAAAACGGGAACCATAAAAGGCCAGAACAGTGTGATACCCTCTACCTTGTCCCTTTGAAATATAAGGAAAATTTGATGTAACGCCGCAAGTACCATAGCCAGCGTCACCGCACATAAAACCATCCCTCCCTTTAGCATCATGGTGGTGATAAAAGAGTGGGTATAATTTACATCCAGCCCCGCAACCGCGGGTGATGAAAAAACAGCCCCCCACCCGCGACCAAACAAATAGGTCAGAGCATCCGACGAAATAACATCATACACCGCGTGTGCTTCGGCAAGGCGGGCATTCAGCCCCACAGAAGCCGTTTTGGAGGCCATCTCCGAGAAGGCTTGCAAGACCCATGGTGCAATAAAAGCCAAAAGACCCGACATGACACAAAAAGGGACAAGGGCGCGTTTAGGATTTTGCCAAAAATCTATGGCAGCGAGCACGCATAAAGATATAAATACCGCGCCGATGGTGGCTCTTTGCACATCCAAAAGCATGGCGGCAAGAATAACGCCAAGGGCCGCAATCATGGCAAACGTTTTTACCAAAGAGGCAGGGTGAAAATCTTCCAATGCCCGCCAAACACTCAAGACAAGAAAAACGGACGTCATTATAGCCATAGGAGAGTTGGAGAGATATAAAAGCTCTCCTTGCTCTATCCAGATGTTAAAAACGGGAATCAAAGTGCGAAAGCAAAATAAAAATCCCGCGAGCATGACCGCGAACGGTAAATACTTTTGAACTCGCGCCTCATTCAACCTGTCTTTAAAAAACAACGGCAAGCCTAAAAATAAAAAAGCCAGAATATCGCGTAGCATTAATTGATGGTCATTGTCCCAAAACAAGGCCGACAGGGTGGGCACCACTAGGCCCACAATAAAAAGCAATTGAAGGTATTTTAAGAAAGCTGTGCTTTTGGATTTAATGTCCACCAGATTTAAAAGGCCGCGCCAGCCCACTGCCACAAGAAGACAAACTGCCAGAAAGGCTTCTACCAGCCCAGGGTTGTCAGGAGTGGGAGATCCCAAAAGCCCATAAACAAGAACAGCGCCAAAAAGGCAAAACATAGAAACAGAAAAGGACATGACCAACACCATGTCCTATCCTAACGTGATTATTTGCCTGAGCCCAAGCCAGATTTATTGATCAGGATTGAAAAGCCGTGGTGGCGGCTTCAAAGGGTCATTCAAGGCATTGCGCACCACACGCTTTACCGTGCGCTTTGTTGGTTGCTCATCCGCGTTCGTGCCAAATGGGCCTTGGTTTAACTGTGCGAGCTGCGCTGCAAGATTGTTTGCATCATTTTGAGGTGCGCCATATTGCTGCGCATATTGCTGTTGTTGCAAAATCTGCGCTTGCAAAGCGGCCTCTTGCTGCGGTGTCAACGTCCCTTGCGGTACATAATACTGCCCCGATGGGGATGTTGTGGAGCCAAAATTATAGGGCTGAACCGCTGTGTTGTTGTAATTGTAGGAAGGCGCATTCTGCCCTGCTACCAGCTGGTTTAAAGGAATGGGAGCAGCCCCTTGATTATACACTGGCGCAGGTTCCATGTCGTAAGCCGCGGCATTGTTTGTGTAATAAGGCGAATTGGCTGGGTAGGTCTGGGCGTAGGCTTGCACCCCCCCAAACAGG
>CAUJHK010000002.1 GCA_963204715.1 Pseudomonadota bacterium
CATGGTGCGCTGGCGTGAAAGCGTGACATGGATGAAAGAGCAAGGCGTGGGTGAAATGGTTGAGCTTGGCGCTGGGAAAGTATTATCGGGCCTTGTTAAACGCATCGAAAAAGATGTTGCTTGCGAAAGCGTTGGCACGCCAGAACAAATTGAGGCTCTAATAGCTAAGTTGAAGGGGTAATGTCATTCCGAACCTGTCGAAGGCAGTGTGAGGAATCTTAGGCGGGGCGAATAATCCAAAGGCCTCTCCGCATTACGTTCGGGATGACGATAAGCAGGTTACGCAGTGAATCAATATTACGTTTATATCATTTCAAACTGGACGGGGATAAGAATTTATACGGGCGTGACAAGTGATTTGGAAAAGCGATTGTGGCAACATAAAAACAAAACTTTCGATGGCTTTTCAAAAAAATACAATTTAAACAAACTTGTGTACTTTGAAGCATATGAAGATCCTGAAAACGCAATTAAACGCGAAAAGGAGATTAAAGCGTGGCGCAGGGAAAAGAAAAACAATTTGATTGAAACCAAAAACCCTCAATGGACAGATTTGTCTGATGGATGGTATGAAGATTCCTCCCTTCGTTGTCACGAAGGTTCGGAATGACAATAAGGAGAATAAACATGTTTTCATTAACAGGTAAAAATGCGCTCATCACAGGCGCGACGGGCGGTATTGGCGGGGCCATTGCCACCGCGTTACATGGCCAAGGCGCCACCGTGGTTATCACAGGGCGCAATGAAGAAAAATTAAATGAACTGGCGGCGGAACTAAAAGATCGCGTTCATGTCATCGCGGCGGATTTATCATCATCGGACGCCATTGATGCGCTTATAAAAACCGCCGAAGAAAAAATGGGGCAAATTGATATTTTGGTCAACAACGCGGGTCTTACGCGTGATGGATTATCCATGCGGATGAAGGATGAAGACTGGCAATCCGTCATTGACGTCAACATGACGGCGACGTTTAAATTGGCGAGAGGCGTTCAGCGCGGTATGATGAAGCGCCGATGGGGGCGCATCATCAACATCGCAAGCGTTGTTGGCGTCACGGGCAACCCTGGGCAATGCAACTATGTGGCCTCAAAGGCTGGGATGATAGGCTGGTCAAAGGCCATAGCGGCGGAAATAGCATCGCGCAATATCACGGTGAATTGCGTGGCACCGGGCTTTATTGCCACGGCGATGACTGAAGTCTTAACCGATGATCAAAAATCAAAAATAAATTCAACCATTCCGGCCGGTAAAATGGGCTCATCCGAAGATATCGCGGCGGCGGTGGCGTACCTTGCGTCCGATGAAGCGGGCTACGTGACGGGCTCCACCATTCATGTGAATGGTGGCATGGCGATGATTTAAAAGCCATATTGACATAAGGCAAAATTTAAGACACATTGGTCTGAATTAATCTTCCAACCAGTGAGTTTTAATATGTCGAAAGTTTGTTTTAATCCTCCAGCCCCTTTATCTCTTGCCGCTCATTTTGATGCGCAAACCAAAAGATTGCAGGAAGAATACGAAATTTTGGCCTCGCACAACCACCTTGCACAGCCGTTGGGTTTTAATTTCGAAGGCCGCGAAGATACATTGGCGCTTATAAAACGCATTGATATGCTCGCACGCAAATTTACGACAGAAGTCTGTGATGGTGTGCCACAGGAAAAGCCAGACCAAAAATTTGTTGTATCAGCTATATACCTCGTTGCTCATGAAAATGATATATTTCCCTCATTGCTTGTGAGCGCAGACGCGCAAGCAGTGCCTGCCATTTAAAGAACAATCCTCTTGCTTTCTATACGATCTTCGTTCAAGAAGGGACGCATGGATAGTATTGATCTCATGATATTCGATTGCGACGGCACGCTCACCGATTCCGAAATTTTGAACAATGAGGCACTGCTTGAAGTCCTTCATGAAGATGGTTTCACGCATTACACGCTAGACCATGCGTTTCATCATTGGGTGGGGACGACGGTGACCAACATCATGCTCGCCATTCAAAATGAGTCGGGGCGCATGCCATCTTCTGATACGGTGCAAAAATTCGTATCGCGCGTGGCCCAAAAACAGACAACGGATTTAAAAATGGTGCAAGGCGCGGATGATTTAATATCAGCCGCATCCAAAAAGTATAAAGTTTGCGTGGCTTCGAATGGTGAACGCAGTAATGTGGTGGAATCTTTAAATTTAACGGGGCTGAAAAAATATTTTGCTGATGCTCATGTGTTTACCAAGGTTCAGGTCGAAAACCCGAAACCCGCGCCAGATTTATTTTTGTTCGCGGCCTCGCAAATGGGCGCAGAACCATCAAGGTGCGTGGTGATAGAAGACAGCCCCGCAGGGGTGCGTGCGGGCGTGGCTGCTGGCATGACAACCTATGGTTTCACGGGTGCCTCGCATGATCCCAAAAAACAAGAGAGAGTGCTAAAAACCGCTGGCGCAAACGCGGTTTTCCCTTCTCTTATCCACATTCAGCAGCATCTAGGTCTTTGAAATAGCTGGAAATTTAATATTCAAGGTGCTATGCACCATATAAGGGCTTGCAAAGACCACTCGGATTGGTAAAGTCCCCATCGATTTGAAATTTAACACTAAACTTAAAAGGTAAGGGAATCGCACATGAGCGATATTGCAGAACGCGTAAAGAAAATTGTTGTAGAGCATTTGGGCGTTGACGCCGCAAAGGTAACAGAAGGCGCCAGCTTCATTGATGATCTGGGTGCAGATTCTCTGGACACGGTTGAATTGGTCATGGCCTTTGAAGAAGAATTCAAAGTTGAAATTCCAGATGATGCCGCCGAAAAAATTCAAACAGTGGGCGATGCGGTCAATTTTATTCAGGCCAACTCGTAAGCCAATATTTATGATTGATAAGACGGCGGTGATGACTATTGTGATAGTTAACCGCCGTTTTTTTATTTCAAGTATATAAGGACAATAAGATGTTAAGACGCGTTGTGGTAACAGGTATGGGAATGGTGTCCCCTTTGGGCGTTGGTGTAGCGCGCAATTGGGATTCTATCATCGCTGGCAAAAGCGGAATCCGCAAAATCGATGAGTTTGATTTGACCGATATGGCCTCGCACGTCGCTGGCCTTGTGCCCAAAACGACCGATGAAAACCCCACCGACGGCGCATTTAATGTCAACATGTTTGTCGCGCCTAAAGAACAAAAGAAAATGGATCAATTTATTTGTTACGGCATGGCGGCGGCGCAAGAAGCGGTGGAAGATTCTGGATGGGTTCCACAAACCGAAGAAGACAAATGCCGCACGGGTGTCCTCATTGGCTCTGGCATTGGCGGGCTTGGCACCATGTTTGAAACCTCCCGCACGCTGCTTGAAAAGGGCGCGCGCCGCATGTCGCCTTTTTGTATTCCAGCGATGTTGATTAACCTGGCCTCTGGCCATGTGTCCATCAAATATGGCTTTAAAGGGCCAAACCATTCTGTTGTGACGGCCTGTGCCACAGGCACGCATGCGATTGGTGATTCTGCGCGTATCATCGCGCTGGGAGATGCCGATGTTATGGTCGCGGGCGGAGCAGAGGCTGCCGTCAACCCGCTGGGCGTGGGTGGCTTTGCCGCCGCGCGTGCACTGTCCACATCATACAATGATAACCCCACAGCCGCTTCCCGTCCGTTTGATGAAGGGCGCGATGGTTTCGTGATTGCCGAAGGCGCTGGTATTGTGGTTTTGGAAGAATATGAACATGCCAAAAAGCGCGGCGCACAAATTTATGCTGAAATCATCGGC
>CAUJHK010000003.1 GCA_963204715.1 Pseudomonadota bacterium
AAACGAATGTCGGCAATATCAAGGAATGGATGGGCAGCCGCGCAGATGTTGGCAAACTGCCGCCCAACGGCTTCCCCAAAAGCAACAAGTTCGCGTAATAAAAAGCCGCCCAAAGGGGCGGTTTTTTTGTAGAACGCTGCCCTATGGTATTGGCGGCGAGGGACAGGATGTGCTGCATGCCTGCGTTGTTGCAGGCATAGGGCCAGACTGCGTGCAAGAAGCTAGGCTTTGCGCAGGCGACTGCGCCAAGCCGCCAATAACGCAAGTGACTGTTCTTGTTTGTGTCTGGCTGGGGCAAGTGCAAGGCCCCCATCCTGATGTGTTCCAGACATATGCGTCATAGCTGGTTATATAGTCCAAAGTTGCGGTGTATTGCTGTGGTGTGTCGCTGTCGTTGTATTGTACGATGCTGGAATAAAAAGTTTGATTGTTAAAATCGCAATTTTCTCCCGCAGGCACTGTAAGGTCGCATGCCTGCGCATTGGGAGAGCCATCGATAGAATACATACCCCTTTTATCGCTGCCCGGCAGCACAATCGTGTAGATGCCTCTGTCTGTTATAATATTTCCCGATGAATCTATAATTGTGACAGTGCCGTCATTCCCCACAGGTATGCCAGGATGCGCGTAGTTGGCGCTGACGGCATAAATAATTCTTGATCCCCACGCATCTATGGCGGCGGCATCATCAATATTCATGGTGCGTGTGGGAAGCGCGCCTATACGGACGGTGCCCGTGCTGGACTCAAAAGTGCCTGGGAAGGACACACCGATAGGACAGGTTGGTGAAACTTCATTTCCCCAGACCGCAGAGTCTATCGGGGCATCCAAAGGCGCAGGGCAGGGATAACGACCGTTCTTAGCAAGAAAATCTTCCAATGATTTTTTTACCAGCAACTGTATCTCACGGTTTTTTTGAAATTTATTTTCTTCGCTCTGGTTTTTGTACAAAACGATTCCAGAAACCGTGCCCATGCCAATAACAACGAGCATCAGGGCAACGCTAATAAGTGAATAGCCTGCTTTATATGTTTTTCTGGGCGTCATAATGGGTTCCTTCACCACGCATAAACTTGCCCCATTATAGCATGGAATGTGGATGGCTTGCAAAAAGGCGTCCCAAGGCAAAAAAACCGCCCTAGTGGGCGGTTTTTTTAATCTTTTACAGAGCTTGTTGACTAAAGATTTTGCAACATTCTAAGCTCTCTAGCTGTGTAGAGAGACTTGTAATTTTGCTCTTTTACAAAAAGACCAATTACAAAACATACAGGCTCTAGTGTCGCCCTGATTATTTTACCCAGATAATTTGGTTTTGATCTTACGCCCATCTGGTAAGCAAGCTCTTCGGCTCTATGGTTGGCCAGCGGCCACATAAATTTTTCAGCTAGATTGCTCTTTCTCATAAGTCTGACATAAGGAATGGCCCAAAAGTGATAGCCACGAACTGTTGCGCGTGGAAGATATTCGGCTGTGAATTGTAAATCTGCCAGCCACACATCTCTGTCAATCCAGCCTTTTCGGAAGAAGTGTGTGCAGATGACTCGTGTGCTGCCACCGCTACCGCCACCGCCACCGCCACTTGGTCCATCGCACGATCCACACGGTCCATCAACTTCAACACCGCCTGCAGCGCGTGGATCGGACGTCCTTACGTCACCCACGCCATCACCGTCTGTGTCGACGGATCTTGGGCCCCCACCACCACCGCCTCCGCCTCCGCCGCCAGCCCATGGTGGAGGGGAAGGTGGGCAAACGGGTGTGCAGGCCTGCGTGCTCACAGGGATAGGGCCTGCATTCGCACACGCTGCGTTTGGCACTGGCGTGTTTTGAACAGCCACAACGCAGCTCACAGCTCTGGTTTGTGTGGTACTGCCGCAAGGGCAAGGCCCCCACGCAGAAGTGTTCCAGCTATAAGCTTTGTTGCTACTCACATAATCCAAAGCTGCTGTGTATTGCTGGCCTGTATCACTGTCGTTTAGCTGCGTAATGCTGGCATAGAAGGTGGCATTGTTAAAATCGCAGTTCTCGCCGGCTGGTACGGTTATGTTACAGGCTTGCGCATCCTGAACGCCGTTTAAAGAAAACATACCGCGTTTGTCTTTGCCAGGCAGAACAATAGTGTAAATAACATTTCCAGGGGTTGAAGTTACATCCGTGCCAGATGAATCAACAATGCTGATGGCACCATCATCTCCTGTTGGAACTCCAGGTCGTGCGTAAGAGGAGGTTACCGCATATATAATTTTTGAACCCCAGGCATCAATACCAATGGCATCATCAACATTAAGCGTGCGCGTTGGAAGCGCGCCGATGCGGACAGTCCCAGATCCTCTTCCAATCACCTCATAAGTTCCAGAAAAACTGGTTGAATCTGGACATGTGGCTGATACTTCTTTTCCAGCAGCAGCCGAGTCAACAGAAGCGTCTAATGGTGCGGGGCAGGGGTAACGCCCGTTTTTTGCAAAATAGTCTTCCAGAGCCTTTTTTGCGCTTTGCTGTATATCGCGGTTCTTTTGGATCTTTTTCTGGGCGTCTTGGTTTTTGTACAATGACATTCCAGCAGACGTTCCCAAGCCCAGCACAACAAGCATTGCCGCGGTGCTCAACAGCGAGTAACCCGCTTCATATTTGCTTGGATGTTGCATGTTATCTTTCATAAAAAACCTTCCTCAAATATCTCTCTCTTAATATTTTAGCAAAGTCGTAGGCATTGGCACAAATCCGCGAGCGCTCGGTCCATTTAGATTGGGCCACCGCCGCCGCCAGGAATTTCGCCACCACCACCAGGGCCACCGCCACCACCAGGAATTTCTCCGCCGCCGCCAGGAATTTCGCCACCACCACCAGGGGCTTCTGGGCTATCAGGGTCCCATGTGCCATCTGGAATGTATGTGCCACCGCTGCTAGGATCAGATGTGTCTATGTCACCATCACCATCCGTGTCATATCCTGTCTCGCCGCCGCCGCCAACCCAAGGTGGTGGGGGAGGAGGACAAACAGGAGTGCATGACTGCGTAGCCGCGGGCATAGGCCCCGAAGTGCTGCAGACTGTAATGTCGGGCATTTCAAAACCTGTGCTCACTTCTACGCAGCCGACAGTTCTGGTTTGCGTGGTACTGCCGCAAGTGCAAGGACTCCAGCCAGATGTGTTCCATGTATAGGAGCTGTGGCTGCTGACATAGTCCAGTGCCGCAGTATATTGTTGGGCCGAACCGTTATCGCTTAATTGCGTGATACTGGAATAGAAGGTGGCATCACTAAAGTCACAGTTTTGTCCTGATGGTACGGTCAAATCGCACACGCTTGGGTCTTGTGTGCCTTCCATAGAGTACATGCCCCTTTTGTCGCTTCCAGGGAGCACGATTGTATAAATTACGTTTCCAGGTGTAGAAGTTACATCTGTGCCCGATGAATCAACAATGCTGATGGCGCCATCATCCCCAGTCGGGATTCCAGGGCGCGCATAGGCTGATGTTACAGCATATATAATTTTTGAACCCCAAGCATCCAAGCCTGCGGCATCATCAATATTAAGGGTGCGTGTGGGCAGCGCACCAATCCGTACATGGCCAGCGCCTCTGCCTATAACATCATATGTTCCTGAAAAACTTGTTGAATCTGGACATGTGGCTGATACTTCTTTACCAGCGCTGACGGAATCCACAGCTGCGTCCAGTGGCGCGGGGCAAGGGTATCGCCCGTTTTTTGCCAAATAATCTTCCAGAGATTTTTTGGCTACGGATTGGACATCACGGTTTTTTTGATATTTTTTCTGTGCGTCCTGGTTTTGATACAGGGCAGCCCCTGATGCCACTCCAAGCCCAAGCACCACTACAAGAATAGAGGTGCTAATAAGCGAATAACCAGCCTCATTTTTTACAAAAAATTTCATAACGCTTCCCCTTTTTTATAGTGTCCCAACTTCAACTATAATGGAAAAGAGTTAATATTCTGTAAAATTCTAGACTTTTTGACAGTAAAGAAATGCCATGTAGGGCGGTAAGGCCTCATGTTGAAAATCATTGGGTGTTGTGTAGTTCGCTGGGCCGTATAAATATTCGTATCCCCCAGTCATGCCAAGCGTCAGGGGTGGCATGGTGTACGTGGAAGACCCTGCCGTTGGCCTTGCTCCCGTTGCGCCAAGCGTTCCTGACCCGACAACAACACGTCCAGCAGAGTTTGGTATGGCAACCCATCCAGAAGGACATGTGGCAAGGTTAAAGGCCATAACTGCACCCGAAGGCACGTCGTTGCCAAGGCTGCTTCCTTTATAGGACACCACATCATCAAAATTATTGGCCGCCGTCCCTGTCGAAACCAGGAATGTATTTCTAAAAATAGCATCAGTGTTGTTACAGTTTTCAGTATCGTTCTGCCCCACAGCGCAAGGGTTTTTAAGGATGCCGCTAAAATTGTACGCGCCCTCCTGGTCTTCTCCGTGGCTAACGAGAACATAATCAAGCGTATTTGGAGGGGTGATGACAGAGTTCCCGGCAGAATCAATCATGCCAATGGTGCCCGTACCCGCCACATAAGTGGCGCTGTTGGTCAGGTTTTCTGTCACGGCATACAAAAGCCGCCCGCCCCAAGCATCATATCCGTAGGAGTCTGGAAGGTTCAAAGACCTAGTGGGAACAGAGCCAATCCGTACAGTACCACCAGGTCTAAATGTCCCAGCGTTCGCGGTGTTACAGGTTGTTGAAACTTCAATTCCGTACGTTGCGGTGTCATTTGGTTGGGATAGTGAGGCTGCGCAAGGAAGCCTGCTATTAACAAAAGAATAATTTCTAAGGGCTTCATCAACAGCCTCAAGCCTGCTTTGCGTGGTTTTTATTTTGGCTTGTCGCTGGGTGTTCAAAAAAGCATCGGCAAACGCCGTCAGCAAAAGACCTCCGATAATAACAACAACAGACAGTTCAATCAGGGAAAACCCAGCATTTTTGGTTGTCTTAAAAATCATTGTAAACCTCGCAAGTATAATTGTAGCACAAATTTATTGTTTAAGGGAAATCAACGCTCCCTGAAGACTTTTGGTATAACGGGTCTGTTTTGGCGCGTTCTTGTTCCAAAACGGCCTTGGTGCTCATGTTGGCTCCCACCTGCGTGACAAGCTCTTCACGGAGTAAAATAATGCTGATACGTCTGTTTTGTGCATCAGAAGGCTTGTTTAGGACAAGATGATCTTTATCAGCCTTTCCTAATACGTTGTTGACCCGGTCTTCAGGAAAACCCGCTCCAACCAGAACGCGGCGCGATGCGTTGGCGCGGTCCGCGGAAAGCTCCCAGTTGCCATAGCCCTTTCCTTTGGAATAGGGCACGCCATCCGTGTGTCCCCGCACCGAAATCTCGTTGGGCATCTTGCGGATCACCTCAGACACTTTTGTTAAAAGCTTTTGCGTGCGCTCATACATCTCCGCGCTGCCTGACGGGAACATGGGCTTGCCATCCTGATCAACTATCTGGATGCGCAAACCTTCGGGCGTCATATCCATCTTCAGGTTTTTTTCCAGCTCTTTAAGCTCAGGGCTAGAGGCCATGGCGGCCTTGATAGCGCTCTCGGCTTTTTTAAAGTTGGCTTCTTCGCGCTTTTTAATTTCTTCTTTTAATTTCTCGTCGGTAATTTTTTGCTCACCTGGGCGCAGGGCGGGTGTCTGGTATTGCTCGGGCGTAATGGGAGATGCGTTGTTGACCATAGCCCCTTCTTTTGAAATGGACAGGCCGCCGAGCATGCCGTTCGCGCCGCTCACGGTGGTTGATACTTTTGGGTTGGGGTCGAAATAATCTGCAATCCCCATTTTTTGTTCTTTGGTGGTGACGTTCAAAAGCCACATCAACAAAAAGAACGCCATCATAGCGGTCACAAAGTCGGCATAGGCCACTTTCCATGCCCCGCCATGGTGTCCGCCGCCACCCTTTTTTATTTTCTTTATAATGATAGGTCTTAGTTCGTCCCCTTTGCCGCCTTTTGTCATGACAAGATTTCCTTATGCGGTTGGGGCAGGAAGCGCGTTTAACTTTTCTTCCAGTTCCTGGAATGTCGGTTGAACATCATGGGGCAATAGTTTGCGGGCAAATTCCACAGCCACCTGTGGCGCGCATCCGTTCAAGAAGGCAATCAGCCCCACCTTGATAGCGCGGTAATACATAACTTCCGTTGCCGCATAAGCGGTCATGGCGCCTGCGATAGGGCCAACCATCCCATAGGCAAGCCAAACGCCAAGGAATGTTCCCACCAGCGCGCCGCCAATCAAATGTCCCAAAACTTCTGGCGGCTCTGAAATAGAGGCCATGGTTTTGATAACACCAAGCACAGCCGCCACAATACCAAGCGCAGGGATACCATCGGCCATAGATTGCATGGCATGGCCGGGGTGGCCTTCGTGTTCTTTGATGGTTTCAATTTCTTCATCCATCAACGCTTCGATGGTCAGGGGGTTTTCATTCCCCAAAGAGATAATGCGCAGATAGTCGCACAAAAATGTTGTGGCGTGATGGTTGTGGTGGAAGGATGGAAATTGTTTGAAGAGTTCGGAGTCGTGTGGATTTTCGATATGTTGTTCCATGGCAAGCCAGCCCTTGGTGCGCGCCACCTTAAAGACTGTGTACATCATGCTTAAAAGCTCAATGTAGTCGTCTTTGGTATAGGCGCCCGCTTTTTTAAGCGCTTTGAAGTAGCTTAAGGTATGTTTCACGGCGCTAGGGGAGTTCGCGACCATAAAGGCGCAAATGGCACAGCCCATGATGATGATAAACTCGCCTGGCATAGCGGGCAAAATAGCGCCCGTAATAAGGTGCATGGCCTTTTCGACACCTGCCGCGACCATAAGTCCGCCAAACGTACAAACAAGAACCAGTGCTAATCCTGCAAATTTCATAACGAAAAAGAATCCCTAAAGGGGGTGAAAGACGATTTTAGAATACATCAATAATGGTAAACAGAATGTTACCTGACAAAGAGATTGTCACTGTTTTTGCGAAAACTATCAAGCCTTTGAAACGGATATAGGCCTATAAATTATAGCCCCTATGTTTGCATAAGATGTTTTGATTAACTTAAAGACTAAAAGGGCTGGCCTTTGTTGAGGAAATTAGCAACATCTTCTCCCGCATAAGTGAGAATCATGTCTGCGCCTGCACGTTTAAAGGCCATAAGGCTTTCCAGCATGGCGTCCTGATAATTCAAAGCGCCTGCCTGTGCGGCAAAGCGCATCATGGCATATTCGCCGCTTACCTGATACACAGCAAGCGGAAGGTCCGTTTTGACACGCAAGGTTTGTAGAATATCAAGATAGGCTAGGCCGGGCTTCACCATCAAAATGTCTGCGCCTTCTTGAACATCCAGCAAAGCATCACGAATCGCTTGGCGACCATTGGCAGGGTCTAGCTGGTATGATTTGCGGTCAGAACGCACAGTTGCGTTTTTGCCCAAGGCGCATCCCGCCGCATCGCGGAATGGGCCATAAAAGCATGAGGCGAATTTGGCGGCGTAAGCCATAATGGGAACATCGGAAAAACCAGTGACATCCAAAGTGTGACGTATGGCAGACACTTGGCCATCCATCATGCCAGAGGGCGCAATGATGTCCGCGCCAGCCTCGCAGGCGACAAGAGCCTGCATGGCAATGTTTTCAATGGTGCGGTCGTTGTCCACGTCGCCATGTTGGCACAAGGGGCCGCAATGGCCATGGTCTGTGTATTCGCAAAAACACACATCGGCGATGATGCTTAATTCGGGCGCAGCGTTTTTGGCGGTTGAAATCATGCGCGCCAGAAGGCCGTTCGGGTTCATGGAATCAGAGCCGATGGAATCTTTGTTGTGTGATACGCCAAACACCATTACGCTTTTGACACCAGAGGCGGCAATATCTTTAATGCGTTTTACCAAAGTCTTTTCTGTTTCGCGGAACACACCAGGCATGCTGGCAATCGCCACGCGCTCATCAATATTCTCTTCGACAAAAACAGGAACAATCAAATCATTGGCGGAAATAGAGTTCTCACGCACCATGGCGCGCAGGCTTTCGGTTTTGCGCAGGCGGCGCATCCGCACATGCGGAAAAGCGTCGGAGGACAGGCTTTTGAGTTTCATCTGGTCAAAGTGGGGGTTTTGCACTTCGGTGGCTGGCTCGCCCATAGAGTCTTTAATTTGTTTGATGATGTCTGAATCGCCCATATCCATCGCCTTGTTTAAACCTTTGTTGTTTCTGGTTATGCCATTTTTTGGCAAAAGTAAATTATTCATCTGCGCCTGTCCTTGACAATAATCATGTTTTTTCAAGCAGGTTGCGGGCTTGGCAAGGATTGGTTAATATGTGTGGAGTATTCTTGTGTGTGGTCATTTCGACCATTCATATTGTCATAACTTGGAGATAGCAGTGTCCACACCGTATTTTGAAGCCATTCAATTGATTGAACGCCTGCACCGTTACTTTCTGGATGTGGTGAAGGTTGAGTTGGATCGTAAAAGCGTGCTCGACATCAAT
Source organism: Pseudomonadota bacterium (assembly GCA_963204715.1). GTDB lineage: Bacteria > Pseudomonadota > Alphaproteobacteria > Micavibrionales > Micavibrionaceae > Micavibrio_A. The sequence continues at coordinate 8,484 of CAUJHK010000003.1, forward strand.
AACGTGCAGGCCATGATTCTGTATAACATCGGTCACGATGAAATGACGGTGGGGGAGTTGACCCTGCGCGGCTACTATCTTGGGTCAAACGTGTCCTATAACG
>CAUJHK010000004.1 GCA_963204715.1 Pseudomonadota bacterium
AAAATTGGCGGCCAGACCATGCTCTCACGCGTGGTGGACATAGCCAAAAAAGCATCTGAAAAATCCCGCAACGTTACCGTCGCCGTGGCCACAGAAGATGAACGCATTCAAAAACATTGCGAAGATATTGGCGTGCAATGCGTGATGACGTCCGAAAACTGTAAAACGGGATCCGACAGGGTTTTGGAAGCCGCCATCATGATGGGCGGAAGCTTTGATTTCGTTGTGGGATTGCAAGGCGATGCCCCCTTCACTCCCGTCGAAGCACCGCTTAAAATTATGGAAGAGTTTATGAAAGACCCCAGAAATGAGGTGATAACACCCGTTGTTCGCTTGCGGTGGGAAGAGCTGGACGCCCTTCGCGATTCTAAAAAAACAACGCCCTTTTCTGGCACAACCTGCGTGGCAGACAAGATGGGCCGCGCGCTCTGGTTTTCAAAAAATATTCTGCCTGCCATCCGTAAAGAAGATGAGATGCGCGGCAAAGATAAATTCTCGCCCGTACTTCAACATATTGGCCTTTATGGTTTTCGCTTTGATGTGCTTAAAAAATTCGTATCACTTCCCGAAGGAACATACGAAAAGCTCGAAGGGCTTGAGCAGCTCCGCCTTCTTGAAAACGGCATCAACATTCAATGCGTTGAGTTAAAAGTAGATGCAGGTCTTGCACAGGCGGGCATAGACTCCCCCGAAGATGTGATTAGGGCAGAAAAGTTATTGGCCTCTATCTAGGCCGCCATATCCCACTTTGGCGAAAATTCTGGGTCAATCAATCGCCCATCAGGCTTTGCGAGCGCATGAATAGCCGCCATGTCATCTGCACTCAATTTAAAATCAAATATATTCAAATTGGTGATAATATTTTCTTTGGTGGCTGATTTCGGAATAGCCGCCACATTGTCTTGCTGGGTTAGCCAGCGCAGTGTCACTTGCCCTGCGTTCTTACCGTATTTCAGGCCAATCTCTTTCAATTTAGAATCTTTAAAGACATTGCCGCGCGCAATGGGGCAATAGGCGGTCACAAACATATCTGCCTTTTTGGCGGCGTCCAAAACAGGCTTTTGTGAAATATAGGGGTGATACTCCACTTGGTTGCAAACAACCTTCCCGTTAGAAATTTTTGTGGCTACGTCCATCTGCGCGGCGGTAAAATTGCTAACGCCTATCTCTCTGGCCTTGCCCGCCTCTTGCGCTTTCATAACATCTTCCACCATCTGTTCGATGGAACATTCAGGGAAAGGCCAGTGGACAAGCAGCAAATCCACATAATCTGTTTGGAGTTTTTTTAAGGATTCATCGACAGATTTTGCCGCCGTGCCTCCTGAAAACTCATTGCGCCAAATCTTCGTGGTTAGAAATATTTTATCGCGCGCGATGCCAGAATTTTTAATACCCTGCCCCACAGCCGCTTCATTTTCGTATATCTGCGCTGTGTCTATGTGCGTGTAACCCGCGCCAATGGCAAAATCGACACATTTGGTGCATTCTTCGTCCATCAACTTATACGTGCCAAAACCCAGTGCGGGGATGCTTGCGCCTTTTGCAGATATCATTTTCATTTTAAAATCTCCTTGTTTGACCCTTCTAGATATAATCCCCCCGCTTGCCAATTCAAGGCTTTTCAGGTTTTATGGGCGTATGACAACGCTTATTATTGCCCGCCACGGAAATACATTCGAAAAAGGCGAAATACCGCGCCGTGTTGGTGCCAAAACAGATTTACCGCTTGTTGAATCAGGACGCGCTCAGGCAAAAGCCATTGGCGCGTGGTTAAAACGTGCGTCACTATACCCGACGGCTGTCTATTGCTCCGAATTACAACGTACCAGAGAAACCGCAACACTCGCCCTAAAAGAAGCTGGCTATAAAGAACCTGTTTTCCCGCTTAAAATATTCAATGAAATTGATTATGGCCCCGATGAGAACAAAACCGAAGAAGACGTTATTGCCCGCGTTGGTAAGCAAGCTATAAAAGATTGGGATGAACGCGCCATCGTGCCAAAGGGATGGAACTTTAACGCTGACCAATGTATTCAAGACTGGACAAACTTTGCAGGTCACATTGTAGATGACAAACAAGACTGCGTGATGGTGGTGACATCCAATGGCATTGCGCGCTTTGCGCCCCATTTAACGGGCGATTTTGATGGGTTTATAGCCCAGCACCCTCTTAAAATTTCTACAGGCGCGGTTTGCGTGTTGTCCCACGATAACGGCCAATGGCATGTCATGGGGTGGAATATAAAACCCATGGCATAAAAGGCTTTTTCCCTAGTGACATTATCGCTCCAAAGGCTAAACTCACCCTATGCTGAATTACATCCTCAAACGGCTACTTTTGATGATCCCCACCCTGCTGGGGATTATGCTCATATCCTTTGCCATCGTCCAGTTTGTGCCCGGTGGGCCTGTAGAGCGGATGATTGCGCAGCTTCAGGGCAACAGCGTTGACGCAACCGCGCGGTTTGGCGGTGGCGGTGGCAATGCAGATATGGCCGTTGGTGCATCGGGCGGCAGCGCAGAAGGCGCAGCCAGCAAATATCGTGGCGCACAGGGGCTTGACCCAGAATTCGTGGCGGAGTTGGAAAAAATGTACGGGTTTGATAAACCCGCACCGATGCGGTTTTTCCAAATGGTCAAACATTATGCCGTGTTTGATTTGGGTGAAAGTTATTACCGTGATGTATCCGTGCTGGATCTGGTCCTGGAAAAGATGCCCGTGTCCATATCCTTGGGGCTTTGGTCAACGCTCATAATCTATCTTATCTCCATACCACTTGGCATTAAAAAGGCAGTCAAGGATGGGCAACCGTTTGACATCTGGACGTCGGCCATCGTGTTTTTTGGGTATTCCATTCCTTCTTTTATGTTTGCCATTTTGCTTATCATTCTCTTTGCAGGGGGACGGTATTTTGACCTTTTCCCCATTCGGGGCTTAACGTCCGACAACTGGGCGGAACTGTCATGGTGGCGCGCATCGCTTGATTATATATGGCACATGGTGCTTCCCATTACCGCGCTCGTCATCTCGGGCTTTGCGGGTTTGACCATGCTGACCAAAAACTCCTTCCTTGATGAAATTGGCAAACATTACGTCCAAACCGCGCGCGCCAAAGGCTTGGCAGAAAACCGTGTGCTCTACGGCCATGTCTTCAGGAATGCCATGCTGATAGTCATCGCGGGTTTCCCTTCCGCCTTTCTGGCCATTTTCTTTACAGGCTCATTGCTGATTGAGGTTATCTTCTCGCTCGATGGGCTGGGGC
>CAUJHK010000005.1 GCA_963204715.1 Pseudomonadota bacterium
GTGTACTGACCTTTTAAAGCACCCAGCATGCTTTTTTGATGTGAGGGGTTTTTGTGAAAAATATCAATATTCTTGCCAATAAGTTCCGACACCTTGAAATGCGGCAGGTCTTTTTGGATGGTGGCTTCCGCGTTTTCCAAAAAGCCCCTGACCGCCTTGTTCATATAGATAATATTGCGGTTTTGGTCTGCTATCATAACATTCGCTGTTATGTTCTCCAGTGTTTTACTTAATATTTCTGGATTGGTGGAATGGTTTGATGCAAAAATGTTTTTCATTGTATCCCCATGGTTTAGAGTTTCAGTTTAATCCTAGTATTAACCAATTTTATGCGCAACCTTTCATGCAAATGTATTCTGGATGCTTTAATTCGTTGAATGACTTTTTGATTTGGCAATGATAAGGATGGACTTATGACCATACCGCCGCGTTTTTTAGATGAGCTTCGATCACGCATCACATTGTCCGATGTGATTGGCAAGCGTATGAAATTAACGCGGGCGGGGCGTGAATATAAGGGGTACTGTCCCTTTCACAACGAAAAATCACCTTCATTTTATGTGAATGATGACAAGCAATTTTTCCATTGTTTTGGGTGCGGTGCGCACGGGTCTGTCATTGATTTTGTGATGCGCAATGACAGCCAGTCATTCCCAGAGGCGGTTGAAACGCTGGCCAGTCTATATGGAATGCAGGTGCCGCAATCCGCGCCAGAGGAGATTGAAAAAGCAAAGCGCGAAAAAAGCCTCTATACCATGCTGGATGATGCGGCCAAGTGGATGGAAGAACAGCTTAGAAATCCTGCCAACAAGGTGCCGCATGAATATATCCGTGAGCGTGGTTTGAAAGAGGAAACGTTATCTGCTTTTCGTGTGGGATATGCGCCATCTGACATGCAGGCCTTGCGCAAGCATCTATCACTGCAAGGTTACACAGACGAGCAGATGGTTGATGGCGGGCTTTTAAAAGTTTCAGACAAGGGGCGAGAGCCGTATGTTTTTTTTCGTGAGCGCATTATGTTCCCCGTGCCCGACAGGCGAGGGCGCATTGTGGCCTTTGGCGGGCGCGTGTTACCAGAGCATTTACGCGAGCCATCACGCGGAGATTTTACACCGCCAAAATATTTGAACTCATCCGATTCCGCGCTCTTCCACAAAGGCAAGATGCTGTATGGCGAACCTCATGCAAGGCAAGCGGCATCTGAAGGCCAGAGCGTTTTGGTGGTGGAAGGATATCTGGATGTAATTGCGTGCTGGATGAACGGATTTAAAGGGGCGGTAGCCCCTATGGGCACAGCACTGACCGAGGAGCAGATTCTGGTTTTGTGGAAGATGATTCCTGATGAGAGCAAAATACCTGTCCTTTGTTTTGATGGCGACAACGCAGGGCGCAGAGCCGCGAGTAGAGCTTGCGAGCGCTTGCTCCCCCTTATCAAGCCAAACCACAGCGCGAAGATTGCGTTTTTGCCAGAAGGTGAAGACCCAGACAGTTTGATGAAAGCCAAGGGGCGGAAGGCTTTTCAGGCCATTCTGGATTCGTCCATGAACCTTGTTGATTTTTATTTTTATGATGAAACGGAAGGGAAGATTTTTGACACGCCTGAAGCACGCGCGGGTCTTTCGAAAACGCTTGAAGACATTGCGGCGCGCATTTCTGACCGCACGGTGCAACATTATTACCGTGAGGCATTTCGCAATAAAACACGTCAGGCTTTTGCGCCAGTGCAAACCCAAAAACAGCCATGGCAGCCCAGAGCGCCTTATGCGGGCGGTGGCAGATTCGGCCAAGCACCCGCGCCTATGCCGCTATCACCGCTCAAACGCCCTGCCTTTGCCAAGGGTAACTTGTACCCAGCCGCCTTTTTGGCCTGTGTGATAAACAACCCCGCCATCTTCCATGATGTGGAAGAGGATTTAGGCTCTCTCCATTTTTCGGAAAATAGCCTTGACCATTTGCGGCAGAATGTTCTAACTACGCTCAGCTTGAATTCAGACCTTGACGAGGCGGGGGTTAAAGACCATTTGGTTGAGGCAGGTTTTGGGGACGCTTTAAACGCTTTGTTGTCGGAAAATCTTTATACGCACGCATCATTTTCCAGAAAAAACGACGAGCCGTCGGAAGCCTTACAGGCCTGGCGGGATGCTTGGAAAATGATGCAGAATCAAAGTGTTGGGGCAGATATTGAACGTGCAAAACGCGCCATGCAGGATGACCCCACCGAGGAGAACGAACGGCGGCTGGCCGCCATTCGGGATATGGGGAAAACAGGGGGTGCGTGATCCGTACCAAATCTGTTATAAGAAGCCGCGATAAGGGCTTTGAATTCTTACAAAATTCGGCTCTAATGGGCGAATCATACGAATCTGGCAAAAATGTATTATTGCGAATAGAAAACAAAAATGGCGATGACAAAGAAAAAAACACCTGCACCAAAGACAGCACCAGCAAAAACGGCACCTGCAAAAAAAGCTCCAGCGAAGGCTGTTGTAGCTAAAACAGAATCGGCCAAGAAGGCCCCTGCCAAGAAGATGGTGAAAGCGCCTTCCAAAAAGCCTGCGAAAGCGGCTGAAAAAGAAAAAGATGCAGAAGGCGATGAAGCTGCGCAGGGCACGACGGCGGCCGCCACAAAAGGCACTCTCGCGCAAATAGTCAAAAAGCTGATCGCCAAGGGCAAGGAGCGTGGCTACATCACGTATGATGAGCTGAACGCGGCTCTACCCGCCGAAGATTTTACATCGGAGCAAATTGAAGATGCGATGTCGACAATGTCTGATGTTGGTATTCAGATGTCTGATGGCGGCGAGGAAGAAGCCGAAGAAGAAAAAGCCGAAGGCGAATATGAATCTGGCGGTAATATTTCATCAGATGATACGGGACGAACAGATGACCCAGTACGCATGTATCTGCGCGAGATGGGGTCTGTTGAACTTTTGTCCCGTGAGGGCGAGATTGCGATTGCCAAACGCATAGAAGCGGGGCGTGAGCTCATGATTGGCGGGATTTGCGAAAGCCCGCTTGCTATTGAGTCATTGCTTGCATGGTATGCCGCGCTTGAAAAGGGAGATATTCTTTTACGCGAAGTTATTGACCTTGATGCGACGTATGGAACGCCTGAAGGCGCAACGAGTGCACCAGCGGCAGCGGCGCCTGCTGTGGACGATTCTGCCGAAGATAATTCCGAGGGCGGAGAGAGTGATGATGCGGACAACCCATCATTGGCCGCCATGGAAGAAGAGCTGAAACCACAGGTTTTTGAAAGCTTTTCAAAAATTAAAAAGACCTACAAAAAAATGCAGGCCGTTCAAAAAGAACGTCTGGAATTTTTGACGCAAGGTAAAAAGGTTGAGCCTACGCTTGATAAAAAATACGACAAGCTTAAAGCCGAGATGGTTGAGCTTATGAACGAAGTGCGCATGAACAATGCGCGTATCGAGCAGCTTGTCGAAGCTCTTCACAAGGTCAATCGTGAACTGGTCAGCCAAGAGGGAAAACTTCTTCGCCTTGCCACGGATGTTAAAGTAAAACGTGAAGAATTTTTGGAGAATTATTATGGGCGTGAACTTGACCCATCGTGGCTGTCAAAGGTTCGTAAACTTGGTAAAAACTGGGAAAAATTCGCCGATAAAAACGAAGAAAAAGTTGCCGAAATCCGTGAGGTAATTGGCGTTATTTCCGATGAGGCCATGTTGCCGATTTCAGAATTCCGCCGTATTGCTGGCACAGTGCAAAAAGGCGAACGTGAAGCCGCCCGCGCGAAAAAAGAGATGGTAGAGGCCAACCTTCGTCTTGTTATCTCTATTGCCAAAAAATACACCAACCGCGGCCTGCAGTTCCTTGATTTGATTCAAGAAGGAAACATTGGTTTGATGAAGGCGGTTGATAAGTTTGAATATCGCCGTGGGTATAAATTTTCCACCTATGCGACATGGTGGATTCGCCAAGCTATTACACGCTCTATTGCTGACCAGGCACGCACCATTCGTATTCCTGTTCACATGATTGAAACCATCAACAAGCTGGTACGCACAAGCCGCCAGATGATGCACGAAATTGGCCGTGAACCAACGCCTGAAGAATTAGCCTTAAGGCTGCACATGCCTTTGGACAAGGTGCGCAAAGTTCTTAAAATTGCCAAAGAGCCTGTGTCGCTTGAAACGCCCATCGGCGATGAAGAAGATTCATCATTGGGTGATTTTATTGAAGACAAAAATGCGATTTTGCCTGTTGAGGCCGCCATCCATTCAAACCTTCGTGAAACAACCACGCGTGTTCTGGCATCTCTGACGCCGCGTGAAGAGCGTGTTCTTCGCATGCGTTTTGGTATTGGTATGAACACCGACCATACGCTAGAAGAAGTGGGGCAGCAATTTAACGTGACGCGTGAGCGTATCCGTCAGATTGAAGCCAAGGCGCTTCGCAAGTTGAAGCACCCATCACGTTCTCGCAAGCTTCGCAGCTTTTTGGACACATAGGCCATGCGCGATATTATCCAAAAAATTGTCGATGGGGACGATAGTCTTTTCGAACCTCTTATAAAGTCTATGGTGTCTGGACATGTGTATGCTTTTGCGCAGACTGAAGACCCCGAAGGCCTGACCATCAATTTTCTAAACTACATTTTGGAAGATGATGAAGACATAGAGTACATTCCTGTCTTTACAGACCAGGAAGAGGTGAATGCCTTTGTAGAAGATGCGGATGTGCCAGATGGCTATTCCTTATATGAGTTTGATGGTGATTTGTTCGCCGATATCATGGACAATGAGCAATATATCATGATCAACCCCGTCAGCGGCGGCATTATCTTTCAAGGTGCGCATTTAAAAGTTTTTTCAGGCGCGGCCAATGACACAGGCGCGCCGCCCAAAAGCGAAGACTAAAAAACCCCGCGAAATGCGGGGTCTTTTTTAAAGTGGAAATACCTAATTCATATTCCATTCATTTTCTTTTTTATTTGTCTTGATGGAAAAGGACTTCTTGACTGTCGGCGCGGTGGGGACAGGTTCCATGTCTGCTTTTACTTTTGCCGAGTATTCAGTCATAGGCGCATCAGACACGCCTGATATTGCCTTTTTGTCACTTATGGTTTCATCCATGCTGGGCTTATATTCAGACTCGAAAGGTTTGGCTGTTTCCACAACGCCTTGCTCTGATTTATCCACCATAGCATCGGGCGTTGTTGGCATAGGATAGTTACCAGTATCAGATTTTTCTTCCATTGCTTTTGCAGCCGAAGGAACTATTGGTTCAACAGGTGCGAGGCCAGGGGGCATCTGGTTTGGTTTTGAAGGAGTCATGGACGGCCTATTGGCCATGGGCACGGGGGCAGGGGCAGGCATAACCCGTGACTGCGGCGCAACGGGCGCAGGTGAAGGAGGAACGACTGGAGCCGCAGGGGTCGCTACAGGAGCCGCGGCGGGCGCGGGAGCAGGTACGGGTGCGGCGGCTGATGGCATTGGTGCGGTTGGCGCAACAGGCGCTGCAGGGGCGGCGGCCGCGCCTGCCTCTGTCACAGGAACATATAGGCCTCCTTTGACCGGGGCATCAGCGGGCACATAAATTTTATCAACAATTGTCCCTACCGTTTTTTGTTTCACTTCACCTTGGGGAAGGTTATATGCCGAGAAGTCACCCTTCTTGTCATTCACATCTTTATAGTCGCCTTTGACCTGATTGGGCGTCGCAGGTTCAGACACATTATAGGCACCTGCTTTATAATCAGCTTGTGGAGTGGGGGCGGTTGGCTCAGTTGGTGCTGTTGGTGTTGCTTCAGCCTGAGGTTTTGCCATTGCATCGGCGTTGGCCATTTTTGCCGTACACAGACCGCTTACGCAAGCGGCTTTGGTAGCGCCACATGAAGCTGCGCCCATAGGCTTGCTACAGGTAATGGAAAAAGCTTTTTGCAAAGCGGCTACGGCCGAGCTGTTGACGGCGACAAAGCCGCAATCCTTCGAGCAGTCGTTGCTGATAAGTCCACAGTCTGAATCAGAGGTGCAGCGCTGCATGTCTGATGTGATGGAAAAATCCTCCGCGGCCAATACTGGGGAAAAGGCGGCCGATATAGCCAGAGCGGATAAGGTTAGCAAAAAGTGTTTCATAAGGGCCTCCATTAATGAATATGCTATGGAATATAGCGGGGTTTGAGAAGAAAACCAGTCTTTTGTGTCACTTATATGGCCAATAAACACCTAGACATTATAGCCCGAATTGGGCATAAACCTAGGCTAGGTTCGTGGGCCCTTAGCTCAGTTGGTTAGAGCGTTCCGCTCATAACGGAATGGTCGCTGGTTCGAGTCCAGCAGGGCCCACCAACCTCCTTAACCTCCCTTGGAAGGTCTATATCAAGGGGCAATATGAGAGGTGTATCCTTGATTTCTGTGGTAGTTCCCGTAAAAAACGAGGGTGATAATATAAAGCCCTTGGTTCTGGAAATTGTGAAGGCGGCAGACAATGGTGCGCCCATCACGGAGATTGTCTATGTTGATGACGGTAGCACGGACAACACTTTGTCAGAGTTGAAATCATTACAAACACAGATACCCATGCTTAAGATTGTGCGTCATAGCAAAAGTGGGGGGCAGTCCCTTGGCACTTTAAGTGGTGTGAGGGCTGCGTCAAACCCCTTGGTTGCAACTTTGGATGGGGACGGGCAAAACAATCCCG
>CAUJHK010000006.1 GCA_963204715.1 Pseudomonadota bacterium
AATGGCTTTGCTGGTGGCGGTCTTTGCGCCTTTGCTTTTCAAACCGCCTTGCATATCTTTTAGCACGCGCAAAGACAGACCTGCCTGTGCCTTGTATAGAGTATCAATCAGGCCATCGAGTGCCTGTATGCTCCATGTGTCATTGGCAGGGATATAGCTTGCTTGAATACGCATCCAGTCAAGGTTGAAATATTCCCCCACCTCGAAGTAAATTTTGCCAATGGACACAAAATCGGCCTTTTGTGTGCTGGCCATGCGGATGATATCGCAGGCAGATCCTAAAACAGGCATCAGGGCAATGTCCCGCGCAATTTTTTCGGTAAGTCCATCGGCCATAAGGACTTTGATGGTTTGTTTAACAAGCCCTAAAAGCCCTGCCGTCAAAATCTCCTCATAGCGTTCCTTTATGGTTTGAACGCCATTATGGAAGGCATCAATGTCCTTGTTAATGTCCGGCTTTTGAGAGGTGCGTGACAAGAACCAGACAATGGCCCTTTCCAGCATGTGCGATATATCGCGGAAGGCTTTTAACTGCACCAAAGCGGGCACTTTGTTGTCCAGCGCTTCTATACCTGTCCATAAGTCGCGCAAATCAAAGGATTCACGCACAATGACATAGGCTTTGGCAATGTCTGAAGGGCTGGCCCCTGTTTTGTTATGGCACTCCATGGCAAAGGTTGGGCCCATGCGGTTGATGAAGCTGCTGGCAAGCGTTGTGCATATAATCTCGCGCTTCAAGCGGTGTGATAAGATCTCTTTTTGATAGGCACTTGAAAGCTTTTTGGGGAAGTAGCGCAGCAAGCGTCCCTCCATGGCCTTGCTGTTGGGTATATCACTGGATAACAAATCCCACGTGAAGGCAATTTTTGCATGAGCTTGCAGTGTGGCAAGCTCAGGGCGGGTTAGCCCATGTCCCATGCGAATCCTGTTCTGGATTTCTTCATCATCGGGGAGGTTTTCAAGCTCACGGTTCAGCCCCGTATTACGCTCCAGATCAAGAATGAGTTTTGCCTGCTCCGAAAGCGTTTCGGGGGCTTGCAACTGCATCAGGCTTATGGCCTGGGATTGCTGGTAATTGTTTCGCAGCACAAGAAAAGCCACATCATCCGTCATGCTCGCCAAAAGTTTGTCACGCTTTTTGGTGTCCATAGCATGGGCTTTGTTGTGCATGACGGCGTTCATCAAAATCTTGATGTTGACCTCATGGTCAGAACAGTCAACGCCGCCAGAGTTGTCGATAAAGTCAGCGTTTAATCTGCCACCATTCTTGGCAAATTCAATGCGGCCTTTGGGCGTGATAGCAAGGTTTGCACCTTCACCCATAACTTTTGCGCGAAGCTCGCAGCCGTTGATGCGGATAGCGTCGTTTGATTTATCACCCACGTCCGCGTGACTTTCTTTTGCGCCTTTTATATATGTACCAATACCGCCAACAAACAACAAATCAGCGCGTGCGCGCAGTATCGCCAGCATTAAATCATTGGGAGATACGGTGTCAGATGAAATATCAAACCGTTTCATAATTTCGGGGGTCAGCTTCAGGCTTTTGTCCTTGCGGTTAAATATCCTTCCACCCTTGGATAAAAGTTTCTGGTTATACTCATCCCAGCCTTTGACCTCATTGAACAGCCTTTGACGTTCTTTGTAAGTGACAGCTGTGTCAGGCTCGGGGTCGCAGAAAATGTGTAGATGGTTGAACGCACCCACAAGGCGGATGCAAGGTGACATCAGCATGCCGTTGCCAAAGACATCGCCTCCCATATCACCCACGCCTACCACATCAAAGGCTTGTGTTTGCGTGTCGTGGTTTAACTCACGGAAATGCCGCTTGACTGATTCCCACGCTCCGCGCGCGGTGATTCCCATTTTCTTATGGTCATACCCCGCAGAACCGCCAGAGGCAAAGGCATCGCCCAGCCAGTGGCCATATTCAAGGCTGATGGCATTCGCAATGTCTGAAAAAGTGGCTGTGCCTTTGTCTGCCGCAACCACCAGATAAGGGTCATCTTCATCTTTGCGCACAACGTTTTGCGGCGGTATGAGCTTGTCGCCTTTTTGGTTGTCCGTAATATCCAAAAGTCCGCGTATGAGAATTTTATAGCACTCAATGCCTTCCGCCAGATAGGCGGCGCGCCCACCATCCACAGGGGGCTGTTTGACAACAAACCCGCCTTTGGCACCCATGGGGACGATGACGGAGTTTTTAACCTGCTGTGCTTTCATCAGGCCCAGAACTTCAGTGCGGAAATCTTCATGCCTGTCTGACCAGCGGATACCGCCGCGTGAAATTTTATCCATGCGCAAATGAATGCCTTCCATGCGGGTGGAATAGATAAATATCTCACGAAATGGGCGCGGTTCAGGCAGGTCTAAAATTTTGCGGCTATCTAGCTTAATGGAAATATATGATTTTTCGCATCCTTGCTCATCCATCTGAAAAAAGTTGGTGCGAAGGCTGTATTTTATAACCGATAGGACGGATCTTAAAACCTTGTCCTGATCAAGGGATTCAACATTTTCCATTTCGGTGGTGATAAGAGATTCACACTTTGCGGCTTCTTTGTCATTTTTTCCATTCAGCAAAGGATCAAATTGCGCCACAAAAAACGCGACCAGCGCCTTGGCAATTTTAGGATTGTCGCTGAGCGTACCTTCAATAAACTCGCGGCTGTAATGCAGGCCAGCTTGGCGCAAATAACGTAAATAGGTGCGCAGAATGGTAATATGTCTCCAGGGCATCTGCGCGCGCAGTACCAGCTTGTTCAGGCCGTCGTTTTCCATCTGGCCATACCATATCTTTAGGAAAGCCTCTTCAAAAACGGCCTTTATCTCGCTGATGACGGGCATTGCACCATGGGACTGGCGCTCCATCAAAAAGTCATGAATCCAGACAATAGTTTCTCCTGGCACTGGCGTTACTTCAAAGGGCAGCTCGGCGATTACGCGAAAGCCCATTTTTTCCATGATAGGCAGAACGTCCGACAAGGTAATCGGTCTTTCGGGGCTGTAGATTTTTAAACGCACACGGCTTTGCGTGCAGTCGTGGGGGCGGTATAAATCCAGCGCAAGGTTGCGCGATTTAAGAACGGTTTCAATTTTTCGGATATCATGGATAGCCTGCCGCGCTTCATATTCTTCATGGTAGCTTGTGGGGAAAGCATGGCCGAATTTATGAACAATTTTTCCGATTTGGGATTTGTCGATGTTCGACTGCTCCAAAGCATCACGAAGGCGTTCGGACCACACTCGCCCTTCTATCTCCAGCTTTTTTTCAATGGCGGCGGCATCATATTTTGGCGCCCGTTCCAGATGGTTTGTATCGATAAAATAAATGACACGGGCGAGGGGGGAGTCATCCTGCGTGGTTAAAAAGTTTGTGCAAAGACCCCCAAGCTCGCTTTCCAAAACAGATTGCAGGCGCAGTCTTAGCCGTGTTTCATAGCGATCGCGCGGCACATATACCACGCAGGAAATATAACGGCCAAAGGGATCATTGCGCATGTAAAGGGCAATGCGTGGGCGCTCTTGCAGGCGCAAAATACTGGTGACATGTTCAAAAAGCAGGCTTTCAGAAATTTGCAGCATTTCATCGCGCGGGTATTTCTCCAGTATATGGGCAAGGGCGCGGCGGTCATGACTGCCGGGGATAAAATGCGCCCGCTCCATAATGTTCTGAATTTTGGCGCGAACGAATGGAATGTCAGAAACACTTCTTGAGTAAGTCACAGATGTAAATAGGCCTATAAACAAAATCTCGCCCGTGGCCTTGCCATTTTTGTCGTAAGTTTTTACGGCGACCGCATCAAAAGGGACGCTGCGGTGTACGGTTGATCGGCGGTTTACCTTGGAGATGGATAATGGGTCCTGGTTTCGACGCAGTTTTTGCTGCTCGTCATTCAAGGATTTGCGGACATTGTTGATATAAACGGGTTCATCGTCTTTGCGCAAAAGGCCAAGCCCTTTCCCCGCCACGGTTTCACTTTTGACAACGCCATTCTTTTCAACAAATTTATATTCTCTGTATCCTAAAAGCGTAAAATTGTTGTTGTGCATATAATCCAAAAAGGCCTGATACTCTTCTATCATGGCGGCGCTGAATTTGGCGGGGGCGTTGGACAGCTGTGCCTTTGTGGCTTCAAGGCGGTCTTTCATTTTCTGCCAGTCCTGCGTGGCGGCCCGAACGTCTTTCATGACGCTCAAAACACCCATTTCCAGTTCCTTGCTTTGCGCGTCAGTGATGGTTCCGCGCAATTCAATATGGGTGATGGAATATCCCGCCTGTTTATCCTGCTTTTCTTTATGAGCTGTTTTTACAGCGTTGTTCTTGTCCGTTTGCGCATACAAAATAGGGTGCATAAGAATTTGAACAAGATGACCCTGACGCACAATTTCTGCTGCTATTGAGTCTATCAAAAAAGGCATGTCATCGTTGACGATGTTAATCGCCGTACGGTCTGAACCCCATCCGTGTTTTTCTTGTGTAGGGGTGTATATTTCCAAAACAGGCTTGCCTGGCTTTTTGTCCTGCAAAAGGCCCCACTGGTTTTGGATGATTTTGACAAGGGCTTCGGGCGTAATCTGCTCAAAATCCGCATCCGAAATAATCTCAAGATAGTTTTTTGCAAACTCTTTGAGCGCGGATGAGGATTTGGAAGGAAAAAGATCGAGGGTTTTTTTGATGTTTTTGTTTGTCATGGACTGTATCTGTGTCTGAACGCTTTTTTGAAAAAATAATAGACAAGGGTATGCCCCTTTGCCGTATCAGGCAAGGTGAATACACCAATTGTCGCATCATGGGAAGCAGGATTTATTTTTGCGCCACAACAGAGTTTTCTGCGGATTTTTCGTTCGGCATAAACAAAATCACTTTACAAGGGATTTTCGCGTCGTTCAAAAGCTGGCAACGGTCATAATGTTCTTGCCATCCTTTGCCGCTCAAAACCTTTAAATCCCTTTGGTCGCCGATGGTAAGTGGCGTCAGGCCTTGATCTGGGTCAATGTTTGTCTTTTTCTCAATCAGGCCAGACAACAAGGACGAGAGCTTGGAGCGTGTGGAAGATTTTCCTGTTTGCAGTGCGAAGAAGGGCTGCGTGTAGTCTTGCCCTTCGTAGGGCTTTACCTCCAGCGGTACTTGCACGCGGTCTTTGTTTAAAACAAAGTTCTTGTTGTCCAGCACAGTGCCATTATAGCCAATTTGCACAGGAACAGGTTTTGCACCGCCGCCATGAATGCGTCCAAGGGCTTTTGTATCAATGGTCAGCAGATAATTGCCAGGCGGCACGTTGCTAAAAGCATAAAAACCGTCTGTTGCCACAAAAGAATCAATAACTCCCTTTGCCCCGTTGTTGACAGGTATTAGCTTCATTCCAACGCCAGACACTGGTTTTTCGTTCTGTCGCGCATCTTTTAAAGTCACCATGCCTGAAATTTCGCCCGCCACATGAACGGGGAAAGTAAGGTTTACCATCTCGCCCGCGCGCGGGAAAATAGACACACCATCAAAGGCTGCAATCATAAAGGGGTCTGGCAAGGTGCTTTGGTCAAGATGGATATCTGTGACAAAATTTTCTGGCAGGTCTGTGAGCAAGGAATATCCCTTGTCATTCGTGGGCGAACGTTTGGATACGTTGATCGCTTCCACCACCACGTCTGGCAAAGCCTCATCATCACCGTCAAAAATATTGTTACCATTTTTGTCATGAAAGACAAATGCTGATAAAAGACCTCTTCCAATAACGCGCGTGCCTGTAAATGTTGGCAAGGCTTTGCTGGGATCATCCACCAAAGTTGTGGTCAACCTTACGCCTGTTTCAAGTTTTGATTCAGTGTCCATGCTTATGAAAGGTGTCAAACGGAACTTATCATGGCGGTAATTCAGGCTCAAACGCCCTTCGGAGAGTTTTGTGTCGGGGTCATGCTCCACCCGTAAATCCGTACTGATGGCACTGCTGGGCTGGTAGCTCAGCTGGCCAAAATAATTGTCCACTTTTTGCTCGGGCTTTACGTTGAGGCTTACGCCTGCCGTAGTAAAAGTTCTTCCCAGGTTCATCCTTGCCGAAAGTGTGTTGTTGACAAAGGCATCCTCGCTTGCCCCTGCAGGCAGGTTGGAAATTTTGCTATAGCTTGTCGTGCTGCTCAGGTTCAAACGTCCAATCTGGTTGCTGATACCCAAAAGACCAGATGTTTGAATGCTGTCGTCCGCCCGCACACCATATTGCGCGCTGGCACTTAAAGTAGAATAGCTGCTAAAGGGCATTTTAAAGCTTTTGTTGGCACTGGCGCGCACGCCCATAACGTTGGCTGAATCTTCGCCATCTGCTTGAATTTTTTCATCTGGCAGGTATCCT
>CAUJHK010000007.1 GCA_963204715.1 Pseudomonadota bacterium
TCACGCGCCCGCGCCGCCCTGATATGATTGGCAGCCGCGAGGCCATTGAAAGCATGATATCGGAGATTGATTTGTTTAAAGGGTTTTTAGACAGCTACGCCAAGTCATTGGACAGCAAGAAAACCATGCCTGCAAAACCAGCACCGCAGAAGTCTGAAACCAAACCTACAACGCCAGACCAGGCGGCTACGCCAGCCTCGCCAGATGCTGCGGCCACATCTGCTTCCTCTGAAAAGCCTCATTAGAAAATTAACGTGGTTTACCCTGCGGGCGTGACGGGCAGGGCATCAAAGCTTTGGATAAGCGAGCCACAGATGAGATACCATCCATCCACCAGAACAAAGAACACAATCTTGAATGGCAGGGATATCATCACAGGTGGCAGCATCATCATACCCATCGACATCAAAATAGAGGCCGTCACCATGTCAATAATGACAAAAGGCAAGAAGAGCATAAACCCTATTTCAAACGCGCGGCGCAACTCAGAAATCATAAAGGCGGGTATGACCACATGCAAAGGCACATCGGTAGCCGTGGCGTAGGGGCCCGTTTTTGAAAGGTCTATAAAGAGTTTTAAATCTGCTTCGCGCACGTTTTTAATCATAAATTCCTTAAAAGGCGCGGTCGTGCGCTCAAAGGCCTGCACCTCGTCGATCTCGTTGGCGATAAGCGGCTGCACGCCCGTATCATAAGCGGCTTTTAATGTGGGCGACATGATAAAAAAGGTCAAAAACAGCGCGAGAGATACCATCACCGTGTTTGGGGGCGTTTGTTGAATTCCCAATGCTGTGCGCAAAAAAGACAACACAACAATGATGCGCGTGAAGGAGGTCATCATAATCAAGATGGATGGCGCAAGGGAAAGGACGGTCAAAAGCGCCAGCATCTGTATGATACGGCCTGAAACCGTTCCATTTTCTTCTGACCCTAAATCCAGCGTGACAGCCTGTGCGAGGGCGTGGTGCGATAGAACCAGTGTTGAAACAAGGGCGATTATCCCTGCCATCATCCATCCGCGATGTTTTTTAAGGTTGAGTGTCATCATGGCCTGCAGGTCCTTTTATATTGGTTTCTATGACAGTGTCGCTGGTGCCCCCTAATAGAACAAGATGCTCCATATCATCACGTTTTAAAAGTACAGCTTTGTGACGCGCGTCTATCGGCAAAACTTCAATGACTTTTAGACGGCGTTTGTTCGCGGGCAACATGGAAGCACCGCCAAGTCCCATGCGTTTTAAAACCAGCATCAGGCCGCCCATCATGCCCAGCACAAATATCAGCGCGCCTAAAAATTTTAGATAATCATATGATGTCATACCCGTATCCTGTCATTGCCAAGGCAAAGTGGCAAAGGGTTTGTGCGGGTTTTCAACGTGGGATTTAGCGCGATAGACCATCGCGGTAATCTTTGAGGGAGAGCGTCAAGCGCTCCAGCTCACCAATCAGCTCCGCCATCAGGGGCTGAATCTCCAAGGCTTTGGCTTTGGGTTGAGATGTCGCCTGAAGGCAGATTTGTGACACTCTTTTATCAAGCCCCCCTAAGTCCACCATTTTTCCGCCGCGCACAGCAATGTCCGCATCCTGAATGTAGGTTTTAAGTTCTTCCATCTTTGTGCGGATGTCTGCGGGGGTCATGGTGCGTTCCCGTCCTTTTTGCCATCATCAGTGTGCAAGACCGCATCAAAAGGGTTTGGCTGCCCGTTGGCGCGGTAAACATAGTAAAGAATTTCGGCAATCGCCATAAAGGCCTCGGATGGGATGGGGGAGTCTATCTCCACGGCGGCCAGCATTTCGGCCAAAGCGGCATCTTCTTTTACTTTGATATCATTTTCATAAGCTAGCTGCAAAATCTTCTCGGCAAGACTTCCCCGCCCAGCGGCCACCACCTGCGGCACCTTTTTCTCACCCGTGCGGTCTTTGATGGCGACAGCGGTCTGGCGGCCATTATTTTCTTTTAAATTCAATGGTTTGAAATCGTCGTCCGAAGGGGGGATGGGTGGGCGTGTCATTGGCATGATTCCTGCAATGTTCTCATCGGATTATTAAACGGGAAGGGTTTTAAAATGTCCATGAATAATTTGCCGCTGATGAAAGCCTTGGCCGCGAAGATGGATTATCTCTACAAGCGCAACGAGGTGATATCCCAGAACATCGCCAATGCCGACACACCAGGTTATCAATCTCGTGACCTAACGAAGGTGGATTTTGGCTCTGTTCTGAAAAGCATGACGGGTGATAACAAAATTGCGCCTGTGCATATTGAACAGACAAACCCCTTGCATATGCCAGGTCCCAACGCCGTGCGCAGCGCCAAAGACCCAAAAGACAAATTGACCTATGAAGTTGCGCCAGATGGCAACGGAGTCATTATGGAAGAGCAGATGGTTAAAGCAGGGCAAACACAGATTGACTATAATCTGATGACCAACTTGCTGCGCAAGCAGTCCATGATGATGAAAATAGCACTTGGTCGCCAAGGCTAATATAAAAAGACAGGAGTAAAGTGAGATGAGTGATTTATTTGCCCCGATGATGATTTCCGCCCACGGCATGCGTGCGCAAGGGGAGAGAACGCGCGTGATTTCAGAGAACATCGCCAATGCCAGCACCGCGCCCCTGACGCCTGAAGGCAAGCCTTACACACGCAAGCTCATCACCTTTAAAAATGAAATGGACAAGCAAAGCGGCTTGAACCTTGTCAATGTGAAGGATGTTATGGAAGACAAAAAGTCTGACTATGCCTTGAAATATATGCCTGACCACCCGGCCGCCAATGCGGCGGGTTATGTGAAAATGCCCAATGTTCAGATGATTGTAGAGTTGAATGATATGCGTGAGGCTCAAAGAAGCTATGAGGCCAATTTGGGGATGCTGGATCAGTCAAAAAACCTGATGTTGCGTACCATAAGCCTGCTTGAGTAGTTATGTTTATAAAGAATCATGTTATTGTCTTTAAAAGAGGTTGATACGTTCTATGGTTGATAAAATTGCAAATCCCGCTGCCGCCGCCAATGCCTATGCCAATATTGCAAAGGTTGGAGGTGGTTCTGTGCCATCTGAAAGTGTGGGAAAGCCCAGCTTTGGTGATTTTATGAAAGATGCTGTCGTCAATAGCATCAGTACCATGAAAAACAGTGAAACGATGTCTGCCAAGGCCGTGACGGGTGATGCCTCGCTGCCTGATGTTGTGCAGGCCGTCAATGCCGCAGAAATGACCATTTCCATGGTGGTTGCGGTGCGTGATCGTATGATCGGCGCGTATCAGGAATTGATGCGCACGCAGATATAGGTTTTCCTTGTTGGAAAAGCCAAAAAATTTACAAATCACATACAATTATGGCCAAACTTCTGCTAGCGTAAAGCTATGAACGAAACCGAACTTATAGATATGGCGCGTGAAGCCATTATGTTGACCATGGTCATCGGCGCGCCCGTCATGATGGTGGGGCTGATTGTAGGGGTTGCCATTGCGCTTGTTCAGGCACTCACACAAATTCAGGAAATGACACTGGTTTTTGTTCCAAAAATTATAGCCATTTTCATCAGCATCTTTGTTCTTTTTCCCGCCTTTGTCACTGTGATGCAAAAATTTATGCACGAGATTGCCGACAAAATAGTTGGCATCAGCTAGTGGGCCTGGAGGGCTGTTTTTAAATGCTCGAACAGTTTCTGGTCAGTGGTGTTTTTGCTTTCATGATTGTGTTTATGCGCTTTGGCACGGCGGTCATGATTATGCCAGGCATTGGAGATTCCTTTGTGCCAGGCAATGTCCGCCTTATGTTTGCGCTTGGTTTTACGCTGGTTCTAACGCCCGTGGTGCAGCCCTTTGTGCCATATCCCATTCCTGCCTTTGGCGCGATGATATCCTTGCTGACGGTTGAATTAATTACAGGTTTGTTCATTGGCACCATATCACGCATTTTGATGATGGCGATGGATACGGCGGGCATGTTTATCTCTCTTGCCTCTGGTATTTCAAATGCACAAGTTTTTAACCCCGCCTTGGCTGTGCAAGGCTCTATCTTCGGAGCGTTTTTATCTGTGGCTGGCGTAACTGTTTTGTTCGCCACAAATCTTCATCATCTCGTCCTCCATGGTCTTGTTGAAAGCTACCAGATGTTCCCCATCGGTGGTATTCCAGACACGGGCAGCATGGCAGAGCTTGTGACGCGCGCCGTTTCTGCCAGCTTTTTGACAGGATTTCAAATTGCCATGCCCTTTATCGTTATCTCTCTTGTTCTCTATGTTGGTATGGGTGTTTTGTCACGCCTGATGCCCCAAATTCAGGTATTTATGATTGCAATCCCATTGCAGATTATGCTCGCGCTGGTTATTTTTTCCATTACGCTGTCATCCATTATGCTGTTCTTTATCTCGCGTTATGAGCAAGGGATGGTTTATTTTTTAAAACAGACAGAAAAGGCCGAGCTTGATGAGCGATGACGGCGAAGACGATTCCGGCAAGACAGAAGACCCCACGCCCAAAAAGCTGGAAGAAGCCCGAAAAAAAGGGCAAGTGCCAATCTCGCGCGAAATCAACAATTGGGTAATGCTTACGGCGGGCACCATTGTTGTTCTGGCCATGGGGCCATCCATGATGGAAGATTTGGCGGGCATTTTCAGGACATATCTTGAACAGGCGGCCAACCTGCCGCCCGTGCCTGGCGGACTGCAGTTTGTTGTGATGGAGGCTTTGCGCGAAACGCTTAAAGTGTTAGCCCTGCCGCTTTTGTTTTTAATTGTGGCGGCGTTTATAGGCCCGTTTGCACAGGTCGGGCCATTGCTCGCTCCTGAGATTTTAAAAATGGATATCAGCAAGATATCTCCGTCCAAGGGCATGTCGCGGCTCTTTTCTTTGAAGTCCATTATGGAGTTTGTAAAAGGCATTTTAAAAATGGCTGTGGTGTCAGCTGTAGGCTTTATTATTCTAAAACCTTACTTTGCGCATATTGAACACATGGTAGGGCTTGAGATTCCATCGGCTTTGGATGAGATGAAAACGCTCATCACAAAACTTCTGATAGGCATTCTTGTGGTGTTGTTTATCATTGCGGGACTTGATCTTATGTATCAGCGTTTCGAACACATGAAAAAAATGCGCATGACCAAGCAGGAATTAAAAGATGAATATCGCCAGTCAGAAGGGGATCCGCTGGTTAAATCAAAATTGCGCCAGTTGCGGCAGGAAAAAGCGCGCGCAAGGATGATGCAGGCGGTGCCAGAATCCGACGTTGTTATTACAAACCCTACCCATTATTCCGTTGCTCTTAAATATGACCCAGAAAAGAATGATGCGCCTGTTGTTGTCGCCAAGGGGGTTGATGACCTTGCCTTACGTATTCGTGAGGTTGCGCGGGAAAACAATGTTATTATCCTGCCAAACCCGCCATTGGCGCGTATTCTATTCGAGAAGGTGGAAATAGACGAGGCTGTTCCCGCGGAACATTACAAAGCGGTGGCTGAGATTATTTCCTACGTCTTCAGATTGAAGGGAAAACTGAAGTAATCCTGCTTTATTGACTGGCCAAGTCCTTGGAATGTATGGCATTATTTCGGGGCTATGAGCCTTGATCATTCTGATTTTATTAGTCGTTATCTCCCGCCGCCGCCAGACCCGAACGCGGCCAAGGCACGGTTTCGCCGTATGGCCGTGTCGGCGTTATTATTGCTCATTTATTTTATAGGCTGTATCGCACTGGCAGTCGTTTTCCACATAGATAAAACGGTTGTACTGGCGGCGGCCATCTCTTTTGTTCTGGCATCTGTTCTGGCTTTCTATTTTCAAAGGTTTTTGCACACCCATACGGGGCATGAAAAAGAGCGCGCGTTGATCCGTCAGGTGTTTGAAGGAAGCCGCGGGGCGCGCCTTATTACAGATGGTGTGGACAATGTGGTGTTCAGCAATCAAAAGTTTGATGATTTGTTTGGCATCATTACTGCAAGCCCTGTGGAAGCGCTGGCCGCTTTGTTTGCCGAAAATACAGAAGCTTACAATCATTTCAAAAACCTTGCCGAACAGGCGCAAAAGGGCGTGCCAGATTCCATTGAACTAAAATCCATCAAGGGCGACCGTGAGCGGTGGTTCCTGGTGGCAGCTCAGCCTGTGGCGGGTTGGGCGGGATATGTCCACTGGCGTGTCGATGATGTGACATACCAACGTGAGATGGACCGCAGCATCCGTGAAGAGCGTGAAAAGCTGATAGATTTTACAGACAATGCGCCTGTAGGGTTTTTCTCTGTGGATGAATCGGGTCGGTTTGTTTTTGTGAATGCCACGCTGGCAAGGTGGCTTGGTGAAGATATCAGCAAAATTACCAAAACAGGACACATTCATGATTTTATGATTTCTCCGCCGCAAAACACTGCCGCCTTTGACATTATAGAGAGGGGCGGCACACGGCAGGTGGCGGAAGTGATGATGAAAGGGGCGGGTGGGCGTTCCTTTCTGGCCTCTCTCAACCAGACCGTGGTCTTTGAAGACGAGGGGCGTGTGCGCACACGCGGCGTTATTCATGATTTAACGTCCGAGCGTGAAATGCGTCAGGCTTTACAGGCATCGGAAGACCGCTTCCAGAGATTTTTTGAAGAAGCGCCGCTTGGTATCGCGCTGGTGGATTCAAAAGGGGATGTGCTGGACTGTAACTCAGCGTTGGCGGCCATGTTGGGCAGTACAAAAGAGGCGATTGAATCAAAAAACTTTAAAACGCTTTTGGCGGATGAAAACAAAGACAGCGTTTTTGGGGTGCTTGAAAAAATCCGCAAGGGGCAGAGCTTTGATGGCTCTCTTGAAATAAAATTAAAGGGCGCGAAAAACGTATCGGCGCAAATGCATGCGCGCAAGATTTCGGGTGGCGACAATATTGTTCTTCACTTTATTGATTTGACCGAACAAAAACGACTAGAGATGCAATTCGTTCAATCGCAAAAGATGCAAGCCATTGGACAGCTGGCGGGTGGCGTGGCGCATGACTTTAACAATCTTCTCACCGCCATCATCGGTTTTTGTGATTTGCTCTTCTTGCGTCATAAGCCAGGAGATCCGTCTTTTGCAGATATCATGCAGATCAAGCAAAACTCAAACCGCGCGGCCAACCTGGTGCGCCAGCTTCTGGCCTTTTCACGCCAGCAAACTTTGCGCCCAAAGATTCAGGATGTCACTGATATTTTAACGGAAGTATCACATCTCTTGCGCCGTTTGATTGGCACGAATATAGAGCTTGACTTGCATCATGGTCATGACCTTGGCCTTGTAAAGGTGGATGCGGGACAGATGGAACAGGTGTTGATGAATCTGGCCGTCAATGCGCGTGATGCCATGGAGCAGGGCGGAAAACTTACCATCACCACCAAACGATTTGCCAATGATAAGCCTTTGAAGTGTTGTGACGACGAAATGCCGGTGGGTGAGTGGGTGGAAATTGACGTTACGGATACGGGCTGCGGCATATCATCAGAAAATATGTCCCGCATTCTGGAACCATTCTTCACAACCAAGGATGTCGGGCAGGGGACAGGGCTTGGCCTTGCCACCGTGTACGGCATTGTCCGCCAGACGGGTGGGTATCTGCACATCAACAGCACGGTGGGCATTGGCACAACATTTACCATCTACCTGCCGCGCTTGTCTGAAGCCGAAGCTGCCGAAGCCGCGCCTGCCAAAAAACCTGAAGAAGAACAAACGGGAGATTTAACAGGCACCGCGCGTATATTGCTGGTGGAAGATGAAGATGCGGTACGTGCCTTCTCCACCCGCGCGCTGACCAACAAGGGATATCAGGTTTTGGGCGCGGATAGCGGCGAGGCTGCTTTGTCGCTTATTGAATCCGAAGATATCAAAACCATTGATTTGATGATTACCGATGTGATGATGCCGGGGATGGACGGCCCCACCATGGCCAAAAAAGTACGGGAGATGAACCCCGACTTAAAAATAATCTTTATATCGGGCTATACGGAAGATCGCTTAAAAGACCATATGGGCGCGAACATATACTTTCTGCCCAAACCCTTTACGCTCAAACAACTAGCGGAAAAGGTGAAAGAGGCTTTGGAGGGGTAATCAATCCCCCACAACAGCCCGCTTCTGGTTATCCGCCAAGAATCCGCCAGATTGTAAATTCCACAGCCGCGCATAAAGCCCGCCTTGCGCCAGAAGGTCGTTGTGTGACCCGTCTTCGATAATGCGACCATCCTGCAACACCAAAAGCCTGTCCAGATGTGCGATGGTGGACAAGCGGTGCGCAATCACAATAACGGTGCGATCCGTCATAACGTCTTCAAGCGCGCGCTGTATAAGCTTTTCCGATTCTGAATCAAGGCTCGCGGTGGCTTCATCCAAAATCAAAATTGGGGCATCTTTTAATATGGCACGG
>CAUJHK010000008.1 GCA_963204715.1 Pseudomonadota bacterium
ATAGCTTTCCATGCTGCTTTGTAGGCCTTGGTGGAATGTTCCCATTCATAGTGCAGCGTTTTGACGTTTTTGCTTTGGATGTCAAAGGCCTTTGCCTGGTGCGTTGTGGCCACCAAACCTAAAACCAGCAAAAATATAAAACCCGATTTCGTCAAAAAAACGCGGCTCCCCTAATCCTTAAAAAACAGCCCTACCACATATCATAAACTTTTTTACGCCATCATGGCAAAACCCTGTCAGTTTTGCGAAAACGTCCTCATATCTGGCTTCCAGTGATAGGGCAGAGCATGAAAATCATCCTTTGGGTCATTGTAAACGTTGAGCGAGTTTACGCCATACATTTTTTGGTTAAGGACGGCGATGCTGCCAGCGAAAATTTTGGCAAGAACCACAGGCTTTTTATGTTTGAGGGCGACTATGAAGAAACGGCAGGAGGCCTTGGTCGTGCAGGTCTGCCCCTTGTCTTCGCGTACAATCCATTCGTCCACCCCATCACCGTTTAAATCTACCGCCGCTATACCTATGCCAAGGCCAGCATCAACGCCTTCTGATGCTTTTAAAAGTGTGAGGATTTCCGTTTCACGAATGTCACCAGAAGCGTTTTTAAATTTTAAGGCCTGCTCCTCCAGCTGTGCCGAGGCAGCAGGAGCAAAAGACACGGTGGCACAGAAAATGGCCATTGTTAAAAGCAAAGCGCGCATGGCCATATTCTAGCAGTGCGCGCCCGCAAAGAGCAAAATCTTAAGTGGGGGTTTTGAGAATTATCCCTCAAGGTCTATATCAAGGATAGAGAGATTAATGTTGTAGGAGGTTTCGCCCTCTTCAACGATTTTATCGCAAATGCCTACATATTCGCCATTGATAAGGATTTCGATAGAATCGGGAGCTTGTGCACGTGGTTTCACCCCAATCTTTTCGTTGCCGAAAGTGCGGCGCATATAGTCCTGAATTTTGATCATCTCATCGGGGGTGAATTGCATGGTGGCTCCTAAATAGGCATGGGTGAAAATCAGGCCAAGACCTTATTGCGCGGGGAAGGATAAATCAAGCCCCTTGCAAACAGCCTCGTAAATGTCATTCGAGAGTGATTTTCTGTTTGTATAACAACTTGTTGAAACAGATTCTTGAAAAATAACTTTAACAACAGCCCCTTTTCCTTTGGCAAATCTCCATAAATGTGGGCCAAAGTCCATATCGCCATACCAGCTGTAATAGTCCCTTTTATGAGGGGTTGGATTGTTTTCTTCATGTACTTCAACGAGAGATATTGTGAAGGGTTGTATTTTAATGTTTTTGTTTAAAAAAATTTCAAATAAGCTTGATTTGAAAGGAAAAATTGATGTTCCATCAGAAGATGTTCCTTCAGGAAAAACGATAATGGGTATTCCTGATTGAGCACGGTCTGCAATGGCTTTTATCTCTTTGGGGGCGTCTTGTGGATTGCGGCTGACATAAAGGGTTTGCCCCATTTTGCCCAGCGCACCGAAAAGCGGCCAGCTCTCAACCTCTTTTTTTGCAATAAAGCAGCCCTTCACAATGCTGCCCACGGCCTGAACATCAAGATATGAGATGTGGTTGCCCGCAAACACCACATTGGGGCTTGTGTCTATGTCACCTTCAACCACCACTTTCAGGCCAAAAAGCCAGCAGGCAAAAGCGTGGTAGGCGCGGGGGTATATAAGGGTGATAGGCCCTTTGCAAAAGGTCAGGATGGTTCCTTGCACGGCAAAGGTGACAAGGGCCGATAAGAAAAACACGAACAGTTTGAAGGCGCCAACCAACGACCTCATGGCCTATACTGCCGTTGTGGCTGGTGGTTTGGAGGAGGGTGTTTTGCTGGCAAACTCATCATCCAGTATGATGCTGTTGTTGGTCACACGCTGGTAATGTTTCAGGTATTTTTGTGTGACAAGATGGGTGGGCATAACAATGCACACATCCGTTGTATTGAACTGTTCATCCACAACAGCGCCAAGCCCAATGCTGGCACCCAGACGCATGTAGCCTTTGATCAGCGGGGGCAGGGAGGAGAAGACCTGTTTGACGTTGAGTTGTTCTTTGGGAATCAGGTTCATTTCAACATAACGGCTTTGCACCGCGCGGGGGCAAAGATCTGGCGCGGCCAAATGGTAGTGATAAAGATATGAAAGCTGTTCTTTGAGCGCATCTATGTCTGTGCCATGCAGGCTGGCGCAGCCAAACATCAGGCCAATTTTATGGTCAGCCACATAGTGGGCAATCCCCTGCCAAAGCTTTTGAAGGACAGGGCGCGTGCGATAGGGCGGCAGGACGCAAGACCTTCCCAGCTCTAACAAAACAGCGCCGCTTTTCAAAAGTGGGCTGATGTCATATTCATCGCTGGTATAAAATTTTCCATAGCGTTCTGCCGCCTCACGACGAAGCAGGCGGTATGTCCCAACAATCTGTTCTGTTCCTTTGGGCAGGTTTTCATCAACCACCACCAGATGGTCTGTAATGGCATCGTAATCATCAATGTCCATTTGAAGGCGCTTTGTTTTTTCATCCGCGACGGCCTTGTATTCTTCGTAAAACACCTTGTAGCGTAGGCGTTGCGCCGCCTCTATTTCAGCAGGGTCTTTTGTCACACGGACAATCACCTTGTCGGCGACAGCTTCTTGCAAATCAATCATCCCAGCTTTTTAGCAAAAGCAGCGCGGGAATGACAGGGCAAAGTATGGCTTTTTCTTCGTATGGTCAGGGTTTATGATGACGCCTTCTTATTGACAGGGCAAAGGGCTTAAACATGGTAAAAACGAGTGTTTTGTTTGTCTGTACGGGGAATATATGCCGTTCTCCCACGGCAGAGGCCGTTTTCAGGCATATTGTGGAACAAAAAGGGGTGGGGGCACGCTTTCACATCGATTCCGCGGGCACGCATGGCTACCATATTGGCGATGCGCCCGACAGCCGTGCGATTGCAGTGGCTGCGCGCAGGGGGGTGAATATGGCGGGCCTTCAGGCCCGTAAAGTGCAAAAGGAAGATTTTGAGCGCTTTGATCATGTTTTTGCCATGGATGCGGGGCATTTTCGACATCTGCAGGATGTGTGTGGGGTGACGGAAAAGAACAGGGCCGTTCTTGCCATGTTTGACGATGAGGATGTGCCAGACCCGTATTATGGTTCCATGGCAGATTTTGAAAGGGTCTATGACATAGTTGAGCAAGGATGCGAAAAGCTTCTGAGCCAGATTTGTGCAGCCAGAGCGAAGGATTTGTAATTTTATTTCAAAATAATCAGATTCTGCTTTAAAAATGATTGTAACTTAATAAAAAAACAAGTATATGACATTTTTTTCAAAAGTTGTGTTGACAGCCATGCTGGCTTATGGCATTTATAAACCTACACGGACCCACACAGTCCTACACATTAAGATAAAAAATATCTGGTTATACTGCCCACACAGAGATAACCGTCTCCTTCAAAAAGCTCTCCCCACACAGGAGAGTTTTTTTATTGGGTTTTTAAAGAGGAGGGTGGCGTTCCCGGCGGGATTCGAACCCACGGCCCCAGAATTAGGAATTCTGTGCTCTATCCATCTGAGCTACGGGAACAGGCCATTAAGCCGTTTATACCCATGAGCTATGGCAATGGCAATTGCATTACGCCCTGCATGGGAGGTTTTTCTTTTTCGCACTCTAGCCCGCCTGTGGAAGGGGCGCACCCGCCCTGTGTCAGGCCAGTATTGCCAGGATTGTTGTCTGGTTGCGGGCCTTGCGTGTGCCCGCCAGGGGTGGTGTAAACATAGTCTTCGACATCTTTTTTGGCCTTGTCTTTGACGTCGGCATAAAATTTTTCAGCAATGTATTTTTCTTTAGTATGTTCCGCCGGGGCATATAGCGTGTCTTTTATTTTTATGGTGGCGCCATCTTTAAGCCTGTCATCAGGGTTTAAGAGATAGATATTGCTGCCTCCAAATTCAGGCGTGATGACGACATACTCATCCGATTCCAAAATAATGTTTGCCAGACTTTTTTTTATGCTGACTGGGCCGTTGGAGGTTACAAGTTCCCAGACATAAGCCGCTTCGGACGGCTTTCTTGCAATAGCGGAAAGGGGTAGCCGTGGGACGTCTGCCTGTTCGTTGTAGCTAATAATTTTTGCGCTGTTTATTTTAGCAAGATCATCAGGGCTTTGCGTTAAAAACGATACAGCAACAATGGTTTTGTCGGTATTTTGTTCCATCATACCTTTGCCAACGCTGGAAACTTCTCCGATGAAGGCAAGTTTTTTTCCGCCTTTGTCGAACAGCCGCACAAAGTCGCCAATTTTCACATGCGTGGCGATGGAATCTTTTAAGGTTATAACCCCTATGTTGTCTTTGATAGTGTCAAACCTGGCATCTATAAACAGCCTGAAATTGCCAGTGCTGGCTGGGCTTGCTGTATAGAAGTGGTTATTTATTGCAAGCTGGGTTTGTTTTGTGTCTGTGGTTTTATTGTCTGATATGGTTGGGTCATCCGCGCCTATGCCAGAGGGCGTGCTGTGAAGATTTTTTTGATAAAGAAAAAAACCAGAAGCTATCCCAATGATGACGACAACAAAAACGAGTAAAAAATATAAAAGATT
>CAUJHK010000009.1 GCA_963204715.1 Pseudomonadota bacterium
AGCGTTTCGCAAGATGATGGGTAAGGTTCAGTTTGAAGTGGGCGAGGTGGAATTAACATCCCGCATTGTGGCCGAGTTTTATAATGTATCTAAAAGCTTTGTTGAAGATGGACGCGAGAAAGTTATTTTAAAAAACTTTCACCTGCGCATTCAACGGGGCGACCGCATTGGTATTCTGGGCAAAAACGGGTCTGGGAAAACATCGTTCCTGAAAATGCTGATTGATGAAATGAAGCCCGATGGCGGTAGCATCAAACGCAAAAAGGAATTGGAGTTTTCATACTTTGATCAAAAGCGTAAAGACCTGCAAGATGATGTAAGCCTTTTAAAGACGCTTTGCCCCGAAGGGGGCGACCATGTGAATGTTATGGGTAAGGCGCGCCATGTGTGCGGGTATTTAAAGGACTTTTTGTTTGACCCCGCCAAGGTGCATCATAATGTTGGTACATTGTCAGGCGGACAAAAGAACCGCCTTATGCTTGCGAAAATACTGGCCAATCCAAAAACCTGTTTGATTTTGGATGAACCGACCAATGATTTGGACATGGACACACTTGATATGCTTGAAGATATGCTCACGGGGTATAAGGGCACGCTGATTGTTGTATCACACGACCGCGATTTTCTTGACCAGACCGTGAGCAAGATTTTGGCCTTTGAAGGCGATGGCAAGGTTGAAGGCGTGATTGGCGGCTATTCCGATTATCTGGAGATGGTCAAGGCCAGACAAGCCAAAGAGAGCAAGGCCGAAGTGGTTGTTATTGAAAAACCAAAACCTGTTGCTGCGCCGCCTGTCGTCATGCAGGAAAAGCCAAAACCCAAAAAATTAAGTTTTAAAATTCAGCATGAGCTGGACACGCTGCCCGATAAAATTGCGGAGATGGAGCAAACCACCAAACATCTGGTCACTCTGCTGGCCGATGGGGAGTTTTACAAGCGTGACCCTGATGCTTTTATTGAAACATCCAAAGAATTGGAAAAAGTAAAAGGAAAATTAGCACAAGCCGAAGAACGCTGGCTTGAGCTAGAGGATATTAAACAAAACGTAGGATAACCTATGCGCCTGCCTTACGGCCATGGGTGGAAGCATAGTTTGACTGCATCTTTTCAACGATTTTATCAATGTCGCTTTTTTGAATATTCATGGCGGAAGCAAGCTGGTTTAGCGCCGCCTTGGCATCCGTACTGCCGCCATCGGCCGCGATTTTATACCACATCAGTGCCTCTTGTGATTTTTGGGCATCGCCAATCAGTCCGTTTTCATAGATAAGGCCAAGATTGTAAGCGGCTTCAATAACACCCTGATTGGCAGAGCTTTCAAAAAAGGCCGCCGCAAGGGGGGCGTCATATTTTGTGCCAATACCTTCAATATGGGCGATGCCAAGGTTGTATTGTGCTTCGGCGTGGCCAAGTTTTGCGGCCTCTCTATACCAGTAAAGCGCGCGATCAAGGTCCTTTTCAACGCCAAGTCCCTGATGGTAAAGCACGCCCAAGTTATAATCTGCATTCGCAATATTGCTTTGCGCGGCTTCACGAAACCAAAAGGCGGCTTTTTCAAAGTTTTGCGTAACGCCGCCACGCCCTGCTGTGTAGATGGCCGCCAAATCATGCTGGGCTTCAGGCACACCAGCAAAGGCCTGCTGTTCAAGATTCTGTACAGCCTCTGGCAGCGAGGCATCTTTTTGCATGCGAGCGCCCAAGGCTTTGTTCGGAATTTCTTTGGCAACCTGCGCGGCGATTTTTGGATCTTGCGCGAAGGGCTTGTTGCCAAGTTTTGATAAGGGGCTAAAGCCAGACACTTCAGCGGATTCTTTTGGAAGCGTTGTTGTTTCCTCCAGATCCTTTTTCGCTTCTGGCGCAATATCATTCAACTGCGCGGCGAGCTTTTCCGGGTCTTCTTCCAGCGCGGCCATCAGCTCTTCATCAGATTTGTTCAAAACATCATTTGAGGTATTGCTCTCTGGGGTTTGAGTTGTCTGAACGGGCGTTGAGTCATCAGCAGACATTTGGATAGGGGTGAGTGTGTCATCAGAAACAGGCGTGGCGTTCGATGTGTTTGTGCCTTCAGGTAAAATTTCCCAGCGCTGCTTGTCCATATCCAGCTTTGCCACGCCGCCATTTTGCAACACGGCGATTTTGGGCATTTCAGGCTGTTGAACCTGATTGATAGTCCAGCCAAAAAGCAACGCGGCCAAGACCATGGAAGCCATGCCCGCACTTTGCATACGCACCGATTTACGCCACCACGGCGTATTGTCATTTTGTGCTTTATCGGCAGAGTACGCCGCAATTTGAGGCCATCCACCTTGCGCGGCCGCACTTTGATCTGTCAGCAGTACAAGCGCGCGCGCCTTTAATGTATCTTGCGTTTCGGTAAGAATTTCTTCCATTCTCTCCACTTTGCGCATCATGCGTGATTTGTCCTGCCCGATTTTTTCCATTTGGCGATCAAGGCGTGCCTGCTGTGTGATGGTTTCATCAATGCGGGTTGTCACTGATGTTTGAAAATCTTCTGTGTTTTTGATGCGTTGATCCAGAAGGTTTTGCCCCGCAGAGGCCTGCACCAATTTATTTTCTGTTTCTTTTAAAGCGCGCTCAAACCTCGCCTGACGCTGCACCAGTTCGGCTTCTTCTGCATTGCGTGATTTTATTTTGTTTTCTAAATCAAGATACGCTTTTTCGCTTTTCTCTGCTTTGTCTTCTAGCTGATTGATGGATTTGCGATACTCACGCAGCTCAGCCAGTAGCTCATACCGTTCGGCCTCAGAGCGTTTTAGTTTGTCGCTTATTTGCGCGAGCGTGCGGACAATTTCCATCGCACGGCTGTTTTGAGGAGCGGGGGATAACGGCGCAGCGGGCTGCACATCACCACGAAAATCATTTTGTGGAGGGTGTACAACATGTACCCTGTCTGGTGTGCGTCCTTGTTTCATACGCGTATCCTCTTACTCTATTTATGTCCTATGAATGGGTGAAATATACCTATTTTGTAAAATACGGCCAAGAAAATTATGGAACCTGTCCACAGGTGGGTAAAAACGGCGGAAAATAGCCACAAAAACCCCCTTGCGTAAGGGCAAAAACTTCTGTAGTTTTCGCATCCTGTCAGGCCTTTTTGGCCATGTTGGGGCGTCGCCAAGCGGTAAGGCACCGGTTTTTGGTTCCGGCATTCGGAGGTTCGATCCCTCCCGCCCCAGCCATCTACATAGACACCAACAGCATCCCCACACAAAAAATCAGAACAAGATGGTTTTTCAATTATAAGAAAGGCTGTCGTTGTAAGAGAGGGATTGGAAGGGATGGCTGCGGCCAGAAAGAAATGAACCCTTTGTGAATCTTGACAGGGTTGTCGGTGTGGGTGAGTAAACAGGCAAGCAGGCAAGCAGGCAAGCAGGCAAGCAAGCAAGCAAGCAAGCTATACCGCCGCCAAAGCCTCACGCAGTTTTGCCGCGCGCTCTTGGTGGTATGTCATGACATCAACAAACTGACGGTCTATGGTGTTTGCGGGAAGTATTTTCGTCCGTTCTTTGGCAATGTTGTCATTTTCAGGATTTTTATGTTTGTCAGCGTTGTCCAGCTGTTGCAAGAACTCCAGTGCCTCACGCAGATTTGTATAGTGGGAAGGCAAAACACCAATCTCTTGCGCAGGCATAGCCATGTCTTTGGTTGTCTGCGGGCCTTCTAAATTTTCTAAATCTTGTGGATTTTGCACAAACATAGCTATGATTTCGCGAATTTTAAACGTGATGTTCTGGCGCAAAACCTGCCACTTGTCCGCTCCATAAAACCCGCTGCTTTGGGATTCTTCCCCACCCAGACCCGAGCTTAGAAGACTTTTAAAGCTGCTTTGTACATCATCTTGCGGCGGGCGGTAAACACTCAATCCGCCTGTGGAGCCTGAAGCGGGGGGCGGAGTGAAAGTGTCCAGAACATCGCCAACTTGAATAAGGAAGTTTTTATCAAGCGTCCCACCATTTCCATCATCAGTGCGGACAGTGATGGTGATGGATTGTGTAACTTCATAGTCAATATCTGCAGCTGAACGAATTTGATTTCCAACGAGAACAAACTTTCCGCCAGGGTTTGTCAGGAGGGAATATATGTGCGTATCACTGATATCTTCATCTATTGTATTAAATGTGCCTATCACTGTTCCTATGGCAGAATTTTCGACAATGCTGTTCCCTGCTAACGTAAGGGTGTTTGGAATGTCATTAACATTATTCACATTAATGGTGATTGTTTTTGTATCAAATAAACCACCAGCGTCTTGCACACGTAGGTCAAGGGTGTATATGTTTGCTGCCTCATAGTTTACTGGCCCTGTGAGTGTGATTTGTCCTGTTGTGGGATTGATGGAAAATAAACCTGTGCCACTTCCGCCTGTGATGGAATAATTTATTGTGTCTGATGCATCAGGGTCATTGGCGAACACCGCACCTACCACTGTTCCTAGAGTAGAATTTTCGTTGATGTTATAGGGGCCATTTTGAACAGAGGCCATTACCGCAGAGCCGTCCCATTCTATAACATAGGTGCTTGCGCCTGAAGCATTTGTATCATTCCAGATACCGCTGGTTTGCAGTTCAATAGCATCTTCATTGCCACCCGAGTTGTTTGGTTCAGTTGCTCCGTTCCAGTTGGTATAAAAGCCGTTTTGGGCGGTGCCGCCACTACCGCTCCCCGCACCTTGCCAGAAAACCTGGCCAGATTCTGCGCCGCCTGACCAGATCCATGTTCCTTCAATGGCAGCGTCTGTACCGCCTATCCACGACGAAGATGTGATTAAACCTTTAACAAATATATTTTCTGCAGCACTTGTAATATTGGTAACATACCCTGCAATGCCGTTTAATGTTGTGGCACTGGCATTTGCTTGTGCTGTGGCGAAATCGGCAGCGACTGTTACATATCTGTAAAAATTTCCTGTGGTGGGATTATACCGCAAGGTTGGGTCACTGTTTAAAATATATTGAACCTCATCAAGACTCGGAGCTTCGTTGATGTTTGTAAGGTTAATTGTAACATTTGTGTTTGCAAACAATGCGCCCGTTCCGTTGTCTGTTGCGCGGATGGTTAGATTGTAAGAATTTTGAAGTTCATAATCAAAGTAAGTTGTGTTTGCGACACGAATGTCGCCAGTTGCGCTATTGATGGCAAAAACATTTCCAGCATTTCCACCCGTTATGGAGTATGTGAGGGTTTGACCGATGTCTGGGTCCGTTGCGGAAATACTTCCGACCAGGGTATTAATTGCGGCGCTTTCAGAAATACTAAATGGCCCTGTCACAGGTATGACGGGATTTTCGTTAACATCTGAAATATTGATGGTGATGGTTTTGGTATCGAAGAGTCCGCCAATATCCTGCACCTGCAGGTCTAGGGTGTAACTGGTTGCGCCTTCGTAATTAATGGCCGACGGGTTTGTAACTGTTATCTCCCCTGTGCTGGCATTGACCGCAAAGTGCCCCGCGCCTGTGCCGCCAGTGATAGAATATGATATAGTATCCCCCGCATCTGCATCACGCGCATGAACAAAGCCTACGCTTTGGTTAAGGGCAGGGTTTTCGGCCAGTGTGAAAGGCCCATTGCCAAGTGCGGATAAGACGGCAGCGCCCTCCCATTCAATAACATAGGCGCGGTTTCCACCATTGACGTCTGTCCAAAGGCCAGACGTTGCCATTTCAAGAAAATCTGAATTACTACTGTTGTCTGGCTGCCCTGCAAGCCAGTTGGTATAAAAGCTTCCTTGCGCTACCGACCCTACAGAAAAAACCTGCCCGCCTT
>CAUJHK010000010.1 GCA_963204715.1 Pseudomonadota bacterium
ATTTGATTGCGATGAAGATGTTTGCTATAACATCATCGCTCCCGCAAAATATATGAAAGGAATTAGCCTATGTCTATTTTTTCAAAACTATTGGTTTTATTGGCTTTTGTAGCAATATCAGCCCCCGTTATGGCGTCTGAAAAAGCGCCTACAAAAGGCACAAAGTCTTATCAGGCCGCACACGCAACGGTAAAAGAAACAGCATCTGATATGCAGGTTCGTGCCGAGAATACCAAGGATGAGAACGTTCAGGATATCGCCCCTGCGGCGGGTGGCATGGAAGAGCCAAAGCAAGCTGGT
The DNA here is from genome assembly GCA_963204715.1 of Pseudomonadota bacterium. Lineage (GTDB taxonomy): Bacteria > Pseudomonadota > Alphaproteobacteria > Micavibrionales > Micavibrionaceae > Micavibrio_A. The sequence goes on from CAUJHK010000010.1 coordinate 301, forward strand.
AAGTCATTTCGTGAAGAGCTTCGCCTACCACGTAAAAACTAACTCATCCTTGAAAACAGATCGTTTAAAGCCAGCCAAAAGCTGGCTTTTTTCATGCAATATCAAATAAATAATGGCTCGTTCGCGAATGTGCCCTTTGCAAAGGTTAAATTCTTTAGTAAGATATTAACCAATTTCCGTTAAGTTTTTCTTCATACCCCTTAAACAATTTAAAATCAGGTCGCCAGAGCATGTTGAAGTCCTTCAATCGTATGAAAATATCCCAAAAATTGCCCCTTATCATGGTTTTGCTAACAGCCATCAATGTTTTGGCGAATGCGGGGCTTCAGGGTGATTTGATGTATTATGCCAGCGTTGAAACTTCTGAAAAATCACTTGCGTCTTACCAAGAGCAGCTCGCAGTAGAAATGACAGAATATCTTGACTCCATTAAGAGTGATTTGGTTATTAACGCGGACAGCGCGCATGTTCGCCAGGCCATTCGTGATTTTGATGCGGGCTACAAAGCCTTGGGTGCTGAACCGACAGAGCAACTGCAAAAAATTTATATTGATGAAAATCCAAATCCCTTGGGCGAAAAAGACAAGATGGATTCCGCGCCTGATGGTTCTCTCTACTCCATGGTGCATACAAAGTACCATCCATGGTTTCACAAAATTCAGCAAGCACGTGAATATTACGATATATTCTTAATGAACAAAGAAGGTGATATTGTGTACACGGTGTTCAAAGAACGTGACTTTGCCACCAGCACGACGCACGGTCAGTGGAAAGATACGGACATTGGAAAAGCCTTTACGGATGCTAAAGCCAATCCCGTCAAAGACTCTGTAACATACTACGATTTTGCGGCCTATGCCCCGTCCAACAATGTGCCCGCAAGCTTTATTGCCGCGCCCGTGCTTGATGAACAAGGCGAGTTTATGGGGGCTATGGTGTTCCTGATGCCCGCTGGTAAAATCAATAACATCTTTAAAAACACAGATGCGGCAGGGAAAACATCCGCCATCTATCTGGTTGGCCAAGACCACTTGATGCGCACAGATCTACGTTTCGAAAAGGAACCAACAACACTTAAAGAAAAAATTGATGAAGAGTCTGTCGACAAGGCGCTTGCTGGAGAAAAAGGGGCAGGTTTGTTCAAAGACCAGCACACGGGAGAGATGGCTATCACGGCCTATCAACCGTTTGAGTTTGAGGGTGTAAAGTGGGCCTTGATTGGAGAAGTGTCCCGAAGCGAGGCACTGCAGGGGTTTTATAAAACTTTAAAATTGTCTGCCATTTCATCGCTGGTTATTCTAGCTCTGATTGCCTTGATAAGCGTCTGGTATTCCCGCCGCTTGACAAACCCCATTAAAGACATGGTGGGTGCGATGAAAGAACTGGCAGACGGAAACAACGTCGTCTCTGTCCCCTCACTGGAACGTGCCGATGAAATTGGCGACATGGCCAAGGCTGTTCAAGTGTTTAAAGAAAATGCGCTTGAAATGGAGCGTATGGAGGTTGAATCTGGGAAAGCCAAGGTGCGTGCTGAAGAAGAGAAAAAAGCAGCCATGAACAAACTGGCGGATGATTTTGATTCCAGAACCTCTTCAGTCATCATGTCTTTGACCTCTGCTGCCTCACAAATGCAGCAGACAGCGGAGAAAATGAATGATGCTTCCGAGCGCACATCAGAAATCAGCAGTGCCGTGGCCGCAGCGGCTACCGAAGCAGACGCCAACGTGCAAACGGTGGCAGCAGCGACTGAAGAGCTGACAGCCTCTGCGCAAGAAATTGCACAGCAAATCAATATGGTGGCGACAATGGCGGGCAACGCTTCCATGGAAGCAGAAACCACCAGCTCTGAAGTGAAAAACCTGCAAGAAATGGCCATTTCTATCGGTGAAGTTGTTGGTGCCATTAAGGAGATTGCGGAGCAGACCAATTTGCTGGCTTTGAACGCCACCATTGAGGCCGCGCGTGCAGGAGAAGCTGGCAAAGGCTTTGCGGTTGTTGCGGATGAGGTTAAAAAACTTGCCAATGAAACCGCCCAAAAAACCGAAGAAATTGATGCGCGTGTAAGTGCTATTCAAAACGCCATTAACTCAAGCGTTCAAGCGATGGACAAAATTATTCGCAACGTCAAAAGTATTGATGAAGCCACAACGTCCGTTACTGCCGCTGTGGAAGAGCAAAACGCTGCGACAGGCGAAATTGGCCGTAACGTGGCTGAAGCCTCCACAGGCACGCAGCAGGTGTCGGAGAACATTGTCACTGTACAAGAAACAGCACACCAGACGGGCGAAGCCTCCAAAACGGTGCTGGAGGCAGCGGGCGAGCTTTCAAAGCTTTCTGTTGAGCTTAGATCGCAAGTCGGCAGCTTCTTAACAGAAATCAGGGGCGGCCAAGATGGCAAATCTGCGAATGACAGGATAAAGTTGGCTCAAGCCGCAGAATAGACCTCAAAACTCTTTAAACCCCCTTGCTGGCCCCACCATCAAGGGGGTTTTTGCTGGCTTTTTAGGGGCTTGGCGCAAGATTGCCCCCTTTGGACAAAATTCTTGCATTGCAGAGCAAAAATACCTATACCTGAGCCTACCCAAATACCACAATGACAGAATTAAAGGATATTTCATGGCACGCGTGACCGTTGAAGATTGTATTGAAAAATTACCAAACCGTTTTGAACTGGTTATGGTGGCGGCGCAGCGCGCTCGTAAAATTGGCTCTGGCGCGGCTTTGACGCTGGACCGCGACAATGACAAAAACCCCGTTGTGGCTTTGCGCGAAATTGCCGAAGAAACCGTGAGCATTGATGATTTGAAAGAAGAAATCATACGCGGCAAGCAACGCATTATTGCGCTGGATGACGATGGCGAAGATGTTGTTGATTCCATGGAAGGCGAAGAAGAGTGGAAGGCCATGGCACGCGGTGCTGGCACCATCAGCATGGATTCTGAGGACGAAGACGAAGAAGATGATACCGTTGAGCCAGGTCTTGAAGACACGGCAGGCTCTGATACCGAAGTACAGGAATAATATTCTCCTCTTCAAAAGATTGTAATTTCAAAAAGCCAGACCAAACAGTCTGGCTTTTTTGCATTTTAACCCTTTGTTTGCACTTATTGGCTTATGGTTGAAGACTTTAAAACCATGGAAATACCGTGCTTTTCTGGCGTGGTCATGGTACATTTTTCCAGACAGATTTAAAAGAATATAACAGACTCTATGGACGCTGCACAAAACCTCTTCAATCAGGTCAAGGCCTACAATCCGGATTTTGATAAAGGCCTTATCGAAAGCGCGATTTCTTTTGCCAAAACCATGCACGAGGGGCAAACCAGAGCAAGCGGGGAGCCTTATTACACCCATCCTTTAGAAGTGGCGGGCATTCTGGCCGAAATGAAAATGGACACGGCCACCATTTTGACGGCCATTTTGCATGACACACTCGAAGACACACCAGCCACTTTTAAAGAAATTTCGACAAAGTTTGGCAAAGAAGTGGCCGATCTTGTCAACGGTGTTTCAAAGCTGACCAAAATTGAAAGCCAGACGGTTGAGGGAAAACAGGCGGAAAACTTCCGCAAGCTTGTTTTGGCGATGTCTGAAGATATTCGCGTCCTTTTGGTAAAGCTTGCAGACCGCCTGCACAACATGCGCACGCTAGGGGCCTTTAACCGTCCCGACAAGCAACGTCGCATCGCCCGCGAAACGCTGGAGATTTATGCACCGCTGGCTGAGCGCATAGGGATGCACAAGGTTAAAGAAGAACTGGAAGATCTGGCCTTTGGATTCTTAAACCCTGAAGCCCGTGAAAGCATAGCGGCGCGTCAGGCATTCCTGCGCAAAGAAGGCAATGACATTGTAAAAAAGATTATTGATGACCTTGGTGCTTTGATGAAAGCTTCAAAAATTTCAGCCGATATCACGGGGCGCGAAAAAACCCGCTATTCCATCTGGAAAAAGATGCAGCGTAAAAACGTGGCCTTTGAACAATTGTCCGACATCATGGCATTTCGGATTGTGGTGGATAATCTGGAAGAGTGTTATCACGCGCTTGGTATTATCCACTCTAACTTCCCCGTTGTTCCTGGGCGTTTCAAGGATTTTATATCCACGCCAAAGCCCAATGGATACAGGTCTATCCACACAACGATTATAGGCCCTGAAAACCAGCGTATCGAGATTCAAATCCGTACCCGCGAAATGCATTCAGAGGCAGATTTGGGTGTGGCCGCACATTGGTCTTACAAACAAGGCCAGTCCAATGCGGACATGAAGGATGTTAAAAAATTCAGATGGCTTCGTGAACTGCTCGAAATTATGGAGCAGGAGCAAAGACCAGAGGACTTTTTGGAAAACACGAAGCTGGAATTATTTGCAGACCAAGTTTATGTGTTCTCACCCAAAGGGGATCTGATAGAGCTGCCCAGTGGCGCAACGCCCGTTGACTTTGCTTATGCGGTGCATTCTGGCGTGGGTGACAAGTGCGTTGGCTCAAAAATCAATGGCCGTATTGCCCCTTTGAACACGAAGCTTCAAAATGGTGATCAGGTTGAAATTATCACCTCCAAGACGCAAACCCCATCCCCCACATGGGAAAGGTTTGTTATCACGGGGAAAGCAAAATCGCACATCCGCCGTTTTATCCGCGCTCAGCAGCGCACAGAATATGTAACGCTGGGTCAGGCCATGCTGAAAAAGATATTCCAGCAAGAAGGCTATGATTATACGGATAAGGCGGTTGCAGGCATTGTTGCACAAATGCGTGTTGAAAGCGCGGAAGATATTTTCGCCAACATTGGTTCTGGCCATTTTGTTGCCAAGGATATTTTTAAAGCTATTTTTCCTGCCCATAAAACGGAACAGCCATCGGCCAACAAGGAAAATGATCCAGAAAAAATTGCTTACGCAAGACGTCCCGATGGAAAGCCAATGCCCATCAAAGGGCTTATCCCAGGTATGGCGGTGCACTTTGCCAGATGTTGCCACCCGCTTCCGGGGGATCGGATTGTGGGTATTGTAACAACAGGCAAAGGCGTAACGATTCATACAATAGATTGCGAAACGCTTGAAACTTTTGCGGATACGCCAGAACGTTGGATAGATGTGTCATGGGGTGAAGGGCCAGATTCTCCCGAGGCCCATGTGGGCAGGCTGGAGGTTACCATCTCCAATGAATCGGGCGCACTTGCGGCGCTGACCACGGTGATAGGTAAAAATGGCGGGAATATTACAAACCTTAAAATCACAAATCGTACGACCGATTTTTGGGATATGCTTTTGGATGTTTATGTCCATGATACAAAGCATTTAAGCAATATTGTTGCGGCTTTGCGAGCGACGCCACAGATTGCTACGGTGGATAGGGCACGCGGGCGTTGATTTTTCTTATATCATGCTATCTGTATGGACAGATTTCGTAACCTTTGCTAAAAAGCCACAACGAAAGACCCGATAGAAACCATGCTTTTTAAACGCGCCAAAGCCCAGCCCTTAATGGAAAAAATCGGAAATCTGGTTTGGCCAAAAATGGGCTGGCGCCGCGTCCTTGATTATTACAAGCGCAGAACTATCCGCATTCCAGATTCAGAGCACTCCATTGCCCTTGGCCTTGCCTTTGGCTGTGCTATTTCATGGAGTCCGACTTTTGGCCTACACCTTATTCAGTGCTTGATTTTTTGCTGGCTGACGCGCTCAAACTGGATTGCTGCTTTTTTAGGCACGGCCTTTGGCAACCCTTGGACATTTCCAGCCTTGATGTTTATCTCCTACCAAGTGGGAAAAGCTTTGTTTATAGGCTTTGGCTATGAAGATTTTCTGCTGGATCATAAAATAGGCCCCATCACGGTTGAGCTGTTAAAGACGGAAGGCTGGAACATTCTTCTCCCCGCTATCATCGGCGGCTATGTTATGGCGTTGGCCACATTTCCTTTATTTTATTTCCCGTTTTATTACATGGTAAAGGGTGCCAAAGCGGCGCGCAGAATGCGGCTTGAAAAGAAGGTACATAAAGCCGTTCTGGACATTACAGGGCAGGAAGAACAACCATGATTTTGGGAACAGGATCAGACATTTTGGACATTCGCCGCCTTGAAAAGGTTTTTGCGCGCTATGAGGCGCGTTTTATTGCCAGGCATTTTACGTCTGAAGAGCGCGCAAGGGCAGAGCGTCGCCGCGCAGCAGGCACCCACATAGCAACCTATGCCAAACGCTTTGCTGCAAAAGAGGCGGTTTCCAAGGCTTTGGGTACGGGGTTTTCCCAAGGGGTTTATTTAAAGGACATTGGTGTTGTGAATGACGCATCGGGCAAGCCTTCCGTAAGGCTGTCAGGCGGCGCTCAAAAAAGACTGGAATCCATGACTCCAGCAGGGAAAAGAGCCGTTATGCATCTTTCTTTGACGGATGAGCCGCCTTATGTCCACGCCCATGTGATTATTGAGGCTCTGTAGGCAGAATTTAAGGGTTCTTGGCTGGTAATTTCCTTTGATATTCGATAAAACGGAGTAGTGTTTGGAAGCAAAGGATATCTGAAAACGTGAGCGAATATCAAGACAACGCCCTGAAAGCATCAAAGGCAGGCTCTCCTCGCAAAGAGCAAGAAGAAAAAGGCGAGTTTTTTAAAACGGCTGTGCTGGCTGTTTTGTTTGCAGTTTTTATTCGCACCTTTTTCTTTGAGCCGTTTAATATCCCCTCAGGATCCATGTTGCCGACCCTGCAGATAGGGGATTATCTGTTCGTCAGCAAAACATCTTACGGCTATAGCAAATATTCGTTTCCTCTGGGACTGGCTGATTTTAATGGCCGCATGATGGAAGAAATGCCACAGCGTGGCGACATCATTGTGTTCCGCCTGCCGACAAACCCCAGCATAGATTATATCAAACGACTGATAGGCCTGCCAGGTGACCGCATACAGGTTGTTCAGGGCAGGCTATATATCAATGGTCAGATGGTTGAGCGTGAGCCTGTGGGTATGCGCCGCGTGGCTTCCCCTGAAGGCACGAGTGAAAGCATTATGGAGTATATTGAAACGCTCCCAGGTGGCGTGATGCACACAATATACGAAGAAAGCGATGAAGGCCCTTTGGACAATACGCAAGAATTTATTGTGCCTGAAAACTATTATTTCATGATGGGTGATAACCGTGATAACTCCCAAGACAGTCGTGTGATGAACCATGTAGGCTATGTGCCAAGCGAAAACCTGATTGGGCGTGCGCAGATCTTGTTTTTCTCGATTGATGAAACAGCCAACATCTTTAAACCATGGACGTGGTTTAGCGCTATTCGCTACGACAGGATACTGGATCGCATTGGCCCTGTTCGCCCAAAAGAACACAAAGAAAGCGCGGAGTGAGCGATATGAACATGTCCCATCCTCTTTTTGAACTTGAGCAACGTCTGGGTTATCGGTTTAAAAACATCACGTATATGGAGCATGCGCTAACACATTCCAGCAAGAACGGGTCTATCAACAACGAGCGGATAGAGTTTTTGGGCGACAGGGTTTTAAACCTTGTTATGGCGCATACGCTGTTTGAACAGTTTCCGAGCGAAAATGAAGGCGCACTGGCCAAAAAACATTCTGCACTCGTGCAAGGAAAAATGCTGGCCGCCGTGGGCCACACCATCAATCTTGGCGACTTTCTTATTATGTCGGATGCTGAGCGGCAATCAGGCGGGGCGGAGAACGAAAACATTGTGTCCGATGCCATGGAGGCCCTACTGGGTGCGGTGTTCTTGGATGGCGGGCTGGAATCTGCTCGCGATATAATCATCCGCTTATGGGATAAGTATATTTTATCTCCTATCGAAGCCCATCAGGATTCAAAAACGGAACTGCAGGAATGGGTGCAGGCCCGCGGTCTGCCGCTGCCAGAATATGAAATCATTGGCCGTACGGGCCCTGATCATGCCCCTGTTTTCGAGATAGAAGTAAGCGTGCAGGGCCATAATCCTGTGCAGGCCGTGGGGTCTTCGCGCCGTCAGGCTGAAAAAGAGGCGGCGCGGCGGATGATGATTCAGGTAAAGTCATCAGCATGAGTGATAGTGCGGACAAAAGCTTTTGCGGGTTTGCCACCATCATTGGTGCGCCCAACGCGGGAAAATCTACCCTTATAAATACGATGGTCGGTGAAAAAGTTTCGATCGTATCCAGCAAGGTACAAACAACGCGCACGCGCGTGCTGGGTATTGTTGTTGAAGGCACATCACAGATTATTTTTGTCGACACGCCAGGTCTTTTTAAGCCTGGGAACGACCGCATGGAAAAGGCGATTGTGGCCTCGGCGTGGGAGGGTTTGTCGGATGCGGATCTTGTCTTGTTTGTCGTGGATGCCACAAAGGGGATGAGCCGTCCTGTGCGCACCATTATGGACCGCTTAAAAAATGTAACTGGCAAAAAATACATCCTTGTTCTTAACAAGGTGGATGAAACGGCCAAGACCAAGCTTTTGGAAATCGCCACCATGATGAACGCCGCCATGGATTTTGAGGCAACCTTTATGGTGTCTGCGCGTGATAATGATGGTGTCAAAGACCTTGTAAAATATGTTGCAGGGCTTATGCCGCAAGGCCCATTCCATTATCCTGAAGACCAAATGACAGACATGCCCATGCGGCTTTTGGCGGCAGAGATTACACGTGAAAAACTTTTCCGTGCCGTGCATGAAGAAATTCCCTATGACATCACGGTTGAAACGGAAAGCTGGGAAGAGTTTGAAGATGGCAGCATCAAGATAGATCAGGTTGTTTTTGTTGCGCGCGATGGCCAGAAAAAAATTATTCTGGGGCGCGGCGGCGAGATGATTGGAAAAATCGGCACGCAAGCCCGCACAGAGCTGGAAGAGATAATGGGGTGTCGTGTTCACTTAAAATTATTTGTGAAGGTTCGTGAAAACTGGAGCGAAGATTCAGATCACTACAAGTTATGGGGTCTATCCCACTCTTCATCCGATACTGACGGTTTTTAAAAAAAACAGTTTTTCTTTTTTATACACTTTTACATTTATGTGGATAAAGGAATCGCGATTCGTTGAATGGCTGGCGTGTGATTCGCGACCTTGATATCGTTTTTCTAATTTCAAGACATAGTGATGCTTTTTAATTTGCCATTCACAGGTTGTTAAAAAGACACAGGAGAAGTGAGAAATATGAGTTGGACCGACGAGCGCGTATCATTGTTAAAACAACTATGGGGTGAGGGAAAAACCGCCGCCGAGATCGCCAAGGTTTTGGGCGATGGCATTACTCGCAATGCTGTGATTGGCAAGGCGCACCGCCTGAAGCTGTCTTCCCGCCTGTCCCCCATTCAGCAGAACACGGTTAAAAAGCCAAAGTCAGACGCAACGCCCCGTATTGTGCGCCCGCAGGTTAAATTGCCGGAATTCAAGGGTAAGGGCGTGAATATGATAGATTTGGATTCAAGCATGTGCCGCTGGCCCAATGGCGATCCCAAGGAAGAAAACTTTAATTTCTGCGGCTGCGCGGCCATGGTGGGTCTTCCCTACTGTGAAGTGCATGCCAGAGCGGCGTATCAGGTTCCCACCCGTACCCGCACGCTCAAGGCCGAAGACTTTGAAACGCAGGCTGGCACACCGACTGATTTCGATATCAAGCATGTTTCCAATGCCTGATACAGAGTTTCGCGTTAAAGGCGTATGATTCCTAGGAGTAGGGTGATTAACTTTGAAGCCGCCGTGGTAGAAAACCCGGCGGTTTTTCTTATGTTGGGAATGTTATTTAGAGTGATCTAATAAATCAAAATCCGCCACTTCGCGGCCCTTGGCCACGCAGCGTATGGTCATTTTAACCTTTTGCCCTGGGATAAGAATATCAAGGCCATGCTTATCAAGGCAGGTTTTATGGACAAAAACGTCCTTTTGTCCGTCTTCAGGAATGATAAAACCAAAACCTTTGTCGGGCTTGTACCATTTTACCGTGCCCTCCATGGTGTGGAGAGTTTCGCCCTCTTCACCTGGCAGGCGGTATGAGATGGCTTCGGGTGATTTCCCAGCTTCCAAAAGCCCTTCAACAGCTGTGACCAGCGCGCCTTTGGGGCCTTTGACGATAGAGCAAACCAGCAAAGCTTCTTCACCCAGTTCATGGATGCCTGCGTCCTGCAAGGTTGTGATATGAATGAAAGCATCGCACGGGTCATCAACAGGAACAACAAAGCCAAAGCCTTTGGTGCTGTTAAACCATTTCAGGCGCGAGCGCACCGAAAAGCATTCCGTTTCTTCAGACGATACAAGCGGCTTGGATACCACCATAAAAATTATCCTAGAAAATTAAACCAATGAAACTTTTTAAAGACCAACAAATCAAACTCATGGTTGTTAATATATCATTAAAATAAGCCTTTCATCTAGCCCTAATCAACATTTGCTGTAATGCAGGATAGAAAGCTTTGTTTTCTTTGTGAATTTGTTTTTATAGACACCACCATTCCTGATAAAATTGAACAGCACCGTTTGTGGCAGGCCGTAATAAAACAAGGATAAACTGGCAATGGCAATTATATATCCATCTCCTGATGTATACAAAGCAAGTTATCCAAAAGCCATATCATGGGATGCGGACATGCCGTGCCACCCTGTCTTTGACATGCTGGAGAATACGGCCAAAAGTTTCAGCACCCACGCCGCCTTTGACTTTATGGGCTATAAGATGACATGGGGTGATGTGTATGAGTCCTCGTTAAAGCTGGCGCGTGCCCTGCAGGATAAGGGGATTGGCAAGGGCATGCGCGTTGGCCTTTTCCTGCCCAACAGCCCTTATTTTTTGATTGGCTATTATGCCATTGCCCGCACAGGCGCGACAATCGTCAATTTCAACCCGCTCTATTCTGAGCGTGAACTTGCCCATCAAATCAATGATAGTGGCACGCAAGTTATGATAACGGCGGATCTTGAATTATTGTGCGGGAAGATGAAGGACATGCGCACCCAGTCCTGCCTGAAAAATCTGGTCATCTGTCGTTTTGCCGATGTCTTGCCCTTTCCCAAAAACATTCTCTTCCCCTTGTTCAAAAGAAAAGAGCTTGCGCGTTTGGAGGATGTTCAAGAATGGTCGTGGCAATATCATGACCTGATAGACCATGACAAATCTCCAAAGCCTGTCGAGATAGACCCCGCCAATGATGTCGCGCTTTTACAATATACAGGGGGCACGACAGGCGTTCCCAAGGGCGCGATGCTCACCCACCAGAATATTGTGGCCAACACAGAACAATCCGTAATGTGGCTGAATGGCGTCAAGCGTGGTGAGGAAAAAATGCTGGGCGTTTTGCCATTTTTCCATGTATTTGCCATGACAACGGTGATGAATTTTAGCGTGCGCAATGCGCTGGAAATTGTAGCTCTGCCAAGGTTTGAACTAGAAGCCACCATGAACATCATCCATAAGAAAAAGCCGCATTATATGCCGGCTGTCCCTGCCATTTATAATGCTATCAACAATTATAAAAAGCTTGATAAATTTAATGTCAAATCCTTGCGCGCCTGTATTTCTGGCGGTGCGCCGCTGCCTGTGGAAGTTAAAAAGACATTTGAAAATATTACGGGCTGTGTTGTGGTTGAAGGATATGGCTTGACGGAATCATCCCCTGTGGTGAGTGCCAACCCGCTGACGGGGGAAAACAAGGCAGGGTCTATCGGTTTGCCGCTGCCTGCTACGAGTGTGGAAATTATAAACCCCGATGATAAAACAACGCGTATGAAATTAGGGGAGCGGGGGGAGCTGTGCGTGCGCGGTCCACAAGTGATGAAAGGTTATTGGAACAAGCCAGACGACACGGCTCAAGTTTTGAAAGACGGCCTTTTATATACGGGCGATGTCGCGGTGATGGATGAGCAGGGCTATATTTTTATTGTTGATCGCATAAAGGATATGATTATCACCAATGGCTATAACGTGTACCCCCGCAATGTTGAAGAAGCGATTTACGCGCATGAGGCAGTGGAGGAGTGCATTGTGGCTGGCCTGCCAGATTCTGCGCGCGGGGAGGTTGTCAAAGCGTGGGTGAAATTAAAAGATGGTAAGGAATTATCATCAGAAGACTTGCGCACCTTTTTAAAAGAACGCCTCTCGCCCATGGAAACCCCGCGCCAGATAGAGTTCCGTACCGAACCCTTGCCCAAAACAATGATTGGAAAACTCTCCCGCAAGGATATCGTTGCGCAGGAGTTGGGGAAGAAGAGGTAGAGTTTCTTTCATCAATTACCTCATTTGTTATCTTTCACCCCCTTCCTCTGGTCATCCTTGCCTCCTCTCGTCATCCCCGCGAAAGCGGGGATCCATACAAACTATAGCAAAATGCTATGCATCCCGTTTTAAAAATGGGATGACGGAGTGGATACAGTGAAATGAGTTTTATTCAGAAATAATGCTTATAAGATTACCGTCTATATAAAGAGCTTGTGAATCTTCAATCCTTCTAATTTGTGCATTTACTTTTTCTAACTCTATAATAGCTTTATTCATAGCGTTAGAAAATTTTGGCTGATTCATGTGAACCATTAAATAAAAATCAATTAATCCCATGCCTTGTGTGGATTTTAAATTGGCCTTTTTGGGATCATCAACCTCCCTAACATAATCAATGTCTGGCGTACAAACAATCGATCCCGCGCTAGAACCAATGTATATAGCGCCGAGCTTCAATGCATTTCTAAGATGTTTTTCAAAATTGGTCTGGCGGATTTTTTCTAATAAATAAAATGTGTTGCCGCCTGTAACATAAATGATGTCGGCTCTATTTAGTTTTTCAATACATTGTTCTTCTGATGCTATGGCAAGATCTAACACATCCAAATCAAAACCAGCATCACGAAAAGCATCGAGCTCTGGATTAAGCCAATCTTCAAAGTTATCTTCAACCATTGCGGCAGTTGGAATACAAACGATATTACAATCTTTTGGGACAACATCAATCGCGTGTACAATCTGTCCAATCAAATTGATAGGGTATGATGTTAAAACTAATTTCAAATACTACCCCCGCAAACTTGCCCCACATTTGCCCACTACCGCTTCGACAATTTTTTTGCAAATGCCGTCAATCTCCGCATCTGACAATGTTTTGTCTTTTGGTTGAATGGTAACATTGATGGCGATTGATTTTTTGCCATCTTCCACGCCTTTGCCTTTATAGATATCAAAGACATCAATGGTGTCAATCATCTTATCGGCACTGCGCGCGGCGCGAAGAATGTTTTCGGCGTCCATGGCATCATCCACCAAAAAGGCGAAGTCACGATTAACAGGTTGGAACGGTGATAATACCAAAAGCGTCTTGGCCGACCCCCGTTTTTTTGTGACAGGGGCATTGTTCAAAAAGGCTTCGAAAGCGGACACGGGGCCTTTAACACCCATAGCGTCCAAAA
>CAUJHK010000011.1 GCA_963204715.1 Pseudomonadota bacterium
ACCAAGTCGTTTATTTCCGCTGCGTCTTTCCAAGAGACAACACGTGTCTTGACCGAAGCTGCAACCCAAGGAAAAGTGGACGAGCTGAACCGCCGGAAAGAAAACGGGATTTTGGGCCGACAGATTCCCGCTGGTACGGGCTCATACGTCAACAAGGTGCGCAAACTGGCCGCAGACCGCGACACCATCGCCTTGTCCGCCCAGCAGCAAGCTGGCGCGATTGAGGCCGATGATGACGCCCCCGCAAAGGCCGCCGCAAACGGTTAATGTTGGTTCACATTCTATAAATTAAAGCGGCCTTCAAAAATATTGGAGGCCGCTTTTTTGTACAACTCCCCCCTCTATCCCCCCGCAGGCGGGGGGAGGAGGACTTCGCGAACAAGGGGGGGACCCCAAAAGGTTAATGTTGGTGGACTAAGTCCACATTTTTTTCGTGTCCGAATGTTGACCAACATTTACGAATTTCCCCTTTCGTCATTGCGAGGAGCGCAGGCGACGTGGCAATCCATGGGGTAAAATTTTTCACCACAAAGGCACAGAGTTCACAAAGACATAACAACCCTGTCATTCCGAACGAGTGTAACGAGGAGGAATCTTATAAAACCCCACACATCCTTACGGGATGACATAGGGTGCAAAAAAAAGACGGATTCTGGGTGATTTCAAGGATGAGTATAACAGGTTTTGAACTAAAATAAAAGGAAAATAGTCCTAATAAGAACAAAAAACATCTGTTATTGAGTAACGAATGTCCTTTTGGACTGCTAGCTTGTGAGGAACATGTTTTGCCTTAAGGGAAGGGTGATAATTTTCACCTTTTGCAAAAGCCCAAAATTTCTTTAAAAAACCTTTAACAAACGCTTGACTTGACTCATATATACGACTTATAGTCCGCCCGAATTAAGGAATCGGATGGGCTGGCTGTGGAGCTTTCTTCTCTTGTAAAAAAGAGAATTTTCGCAAGAAAAACAAGGCTCTAAACGCAGACCCAGTATCCTTTACCCCAGGTATGGCAGAAACCACATGTTTCGGGCCGCAAAGGGCGAAAAAACCGGTTGGACCCCAAAGAAGCGAAAGCGGGATGGGGAGCCAATCAAAATTCGCGTCTTGCATCCCTTGCCAATATACCTTAGGAAAAGCCATCCGTAACGTGTTTAAACCATCGTCGTCAGCCGTTTGCCATGCAAACGTCGAGCCGATGGACAAAAGGTAGTTTTTATAACTTAAGGAGAAGGCGATTACATGCCAACCATAAACCAGTTAATTCGTAAGCCCCGCGCCATCGGTGGTAAAAAAGCGATGAAGGCCAAGAAAAACCGTGCGTTGAAATCCAACCCACAAGTTCGCGGCGTTTGCACCCGTGTGTACACAACGACACCGAAAAAGCCGAACTCGGCGCTTCGTAAAGTTGCCAAGGTGCGTTTGACCACAGGCTTCGAAGTTATTTGTTACATCCCAGGGGAAGGCCACAACCTTCAAGAACACTCTGTTGTCCTTATTCAAGGCGGCCGTGTAAAAGATTTGCCTGGTGTTCGTTACCGCATTATCCGTGGTGCCTTGGATACACAAGGTGTTAAAGACCGTAAACAAGCGCGCTCACAATATGGCGCGAAGCGTCCTAAATAATTTAGTTGGAGAAGAAGATAAATGTCACGTCGTCGTAAACCAGAAAAACGTACCATTCTACCCGATGCAAGATTTGGGGATTTGGTGTTGTCAAAATTCATGAACAACTTGATGGAAGATGGAAAAAAATCTGTCGCCGAAGGGATTGTTTATGGAGCTCTTGAATTGGTTGAAACCAAAGGCAAAAACATCGCCGATGATGAAGGTGATGCAGATGCCCAAGGCAAAGCTGGCGGCGGATCATCCAAAGGTCTTCGCGTATTCCACCGTGTTTTGAAAAAAATTCGCCCACAACTTGAGGTTCGCTCCCGCCGCGTTGGTGGTGCAACATACCAAGTACCAACCGAAGTTCGCCCAGAACGCGCTGTTGCTTTGGCGATGCGTTGGATTATCGATGCTGCCCGCAAACGTGGTGAGCGCACCATGATGGAGCGTTTGGCTGGTGAAATTATTGATGCTGCGAATGATCGTGGTACGGCCGTTAAAAAACGTGATGACACGCACAAGATGGCAGAGGCCAACAAAGCGTTTGCTCACTTTAGGTGGTAGTCTGTTTAAAGAGAAAATTATAAGGTTAAAAAGAGAATATTATGGCCCGCGAATACCCACTAGACCGTTATCGTAACTTCGGCATCATGGCGCACATTGATGCTGGAAAAACCACGACCACGGAACGTGTTTTGTACTACACTGGAAAATCTCACAAGATTGGTGAAGTTCATGACGGCGCGGCCACGATGGACTGGATGGAGCAAGAGCAAGAGCGTGGTATTACCATCACATCTGCTGCGACAACAACGTTCTGGAAAGGTCCTGAAAACGGAACCAACCCAGGTGATATGTTCCGCATGAACATCATCGACACACCTGGCCACGTTGACTTTACCATTGAAGTGGAGCGCTCATTGCGCGTGCTCGATGGTGCGGTTTGCTTGCTAGACGGCAACCAAGGCGTTGAGCCACAAACAGAAACCGTTTGGCGCCAGGGCGATAAGTATAAAGTGCCACGTATCATTTTTGCGAACAAAATGGACAAAATCGGCGCAGATTTTTACATGTGCATCGACTCCGTTAAAAAACGCCTCGGCATTGACCCTCTCGTCACAACACTTCCAATCGGCATTGAAAATGATTTTGTTGGTATTGTTGACCTGATCAACATGAACGCCATCATCTGGAAAGAAGAAACTCTGGGTGCTGCATTTGAAATTACAGAGATTCCTGCCGACCTTCTTGAAAAAGCAAAATCCTATCGCGACCGCATGATTGAAATGGCAGTCGAGATGGATGATGCCGCGATGGAAGATTACCTAAACGGTATCGAGCCAGACATCAAAACATTGAAAAAATGTATCCGTAAGGGAACAATCGCTTTCAAACTTATTCCAATGATGTGCGGCTCTGCGTTTAAAAACAAAGGTGTTCAACCTTTGCTTGATGCTGTTGTGGACTTCTTGCCTTCTCCTTTGGACAAAGGCATTGTAAAAGGCACAAAGCCTGACACAGACATCGAAGACACACGCGATATGAAAGATGATGCTCCTTTGTCTGGCCTTGCCTTCAAAATTATGGATGACCCATTTGTGGGATCATTGACATTCTTCCGCATTTACTCTGGAAAACTGGAGGCGGGTTCTTACCTTTTGAACTCAACCAAGAATAAAAAAGAACGCATTGGCCGTATGTTGCTGATGCACTCGAATGACCGCCAGGAAATCAAAGAAGCCTATGCGGGTGATATTGTTGCGCTGGTTGGTTTGAAAGACACGACCACAGGCGACACGCTTTGCGATGCGTTAAAGCCTATCGTTTTGGAAAAAATGATATTCCCTGAGCCTGTAATCGAAATTGCAGTTGAGCCAAAGACAAAGGCCGACCAGGAGAAAATGGGTATTGCGCTTGGCAAACTGGTTGCTGAAGATCCATCTTTCCGCGTGCACACAGACTCAGAAACAGGACAAACAATTTTGAAAGGGATGGGTGAACTGCACCTCGACATCAAGATTGACATCATGAAACGCACCTATGGCGTTGAGGCTAATATCGGCGCGCCGCAAGTGGCTTACCGTGAAACAATTTCGCGCGAAGCGGACATTGACTATACGCACAAAAAGCAATCAGGCGGTTCTGGCCAGTTCGCGCGCGTGTTGTTCAAAATGCGCCCACTTCCTGCGGATGCAAAAGATTCAAAAGGCAATCCAATTACGGATTACAACTTCATGAACACAACGGTTGGTGGATCTATTCCAAAAGAATATATCCCTGGCTTTGAAAAGGGTATGCGCGCAGCAAAAGACACTGGTATTATCGCGGGCTTTCCTGTGATTAATATCGAAATCGAATTGTATGACGGTAAATACCACGACGTTGACTCATCTGCATTGGCGTTCGAAATTGCAGCCCGTGCTGGTTTCAAAGAAGCCATGCAAAAAGCGGGACCTCAATTGCTTGAGCCTGTGATGAGCGTGGAAGTGGTAACCCCAGAAGAATATATGGGCGATGTGATTGGTGACATCAACTCCCGTCGCGGCATGATCCAAGGTATGGAAGACCGCGGAAACGCCAAGGTGGTTTTAGCGATGGTGCCATTGGCAAACATGTTTGGTTACATCAACACACTTCGCGGTATGTCAAAAGGCCGTGCATCCTATTCAATGACATTTGATCATTATGAAGTGGTGCCGAACAACGTGGCCGAAGAAGTAAAAGCGAAATTGGCTGGTTAATTTATTTTAAGAATTTGAATTTTAGAGGAGCATAAAAAATGTCTAAGGAAAAATTTGAGCGGAACAAGCCGCATTGTAACATTGGAACGATTGGTCACGTG
>CAUJHK010000012.1 GCA_963204715.1 Pseudomonadota bacterium
AGGATAAAATACATTCCAAATAATAAAGGAACAAAACCTCCATCAAAAAGTTTGAGAAGATTTGATGAGAAGAAGACCAGCTCAACAAAAATAAGAGGCGCAATAATTAGCCCTGCAATCAAGAATCCTTTTTGCCGCACTTTGGCAAGGTAAACAAAGGCTATGATGGATGAGGCGACCATAGTTCCTGTCACAGCTATACCATAAGCGGATGCCAAGGCGCTGGAACTTCCGAACACAAGGCACAAAAACAAGACGCTGTAGAGCAGGAAAGAATTGATTTTCGGCATATAAATCTGCCCCTCTTGTTTTTCGGAAGTATGGCGAATTTCCATGCGGGGAATGAAACCTAACTGAATGGCTTGGCTTGCCACAGAATATGCGCCCGTAATGACGGCCTGCGCCGCAATGATGGTGGCCAGCGTTGCCAGAATAACCATAGGTACCAAAGCCCATTCGGGGTAGAGCAGGAAAAACGTGTTATCAAGCGTTGCGGGAAGTGACATAAGCAAGGCCCCTTGTCCAAGATAGTTTAGTGCAAGACATGGGAACACAAAATATAGCCAAGCTGTCTGGATGGGTTTGCGGCCAAAATGTCCAAGGTCTGAGTAAAGAGCCTCTGCCCCCGTCACGGCCAAAAAGACAGATCCCAAAACAACAAAGCTTATAAAACCATGGTTAAACAAAAAGCGTATGCCGTAGACAGGATTGAAGGCATGCAAGACAAACGGCTGTTTGATAATCCAATAAAGTCCGCCCGCCGCCAAAGCCAAAAACCATATAATGGTTATAGGGCCAAAGAATTTCGAAACACTGGCTGTCCCATGACGTTGAACACTAAAAATTCCTATGATGATGACCATGGCAATCGGCAGGACAAATTTGGAAAAAGCAGGCGTTATAAGCTCTGTTCCTTCTACGGCTGATAAAACAGAGATGGCAGGGGTTATTGAGGCCTCACCAAAAAAGAGGGCCGCCCCCGTTACGCCCGCAAAAAAAACAAGTCCCATTTGGTTGCCGATTGTTTTGCGCGTGAGTGCCATAAGGGAGAGGATGCCGCCTTCGCCTTCGTTGTCAGCGCGCAGCAAAAACAAGATATATTTTATCGTGACCGTTATGGTCAGGGCCCAAAGAATAAGGGACAAAATGCCAAGAACTTCGTAGTTGGTTACGCCATCGTTGGCAATATGGTGAGCGGCCTCTCTAAAAGCATAAAGTGGGCTTGTGCCTATGTCGCCATACACAACACCAATACACCCAATCAAAAGGGTACGAAAATGCGAAGGGTTTTCGGTGTTTTGGTGAAGGCTCATAATTTTCTCTGACGGCTTGGTGTAATTTTTATAGGCGTTGTTCAGGATAATCCGTAAAAGCCTAAAAGTCTATATTAGAGAAATATGAAAAAAACCACGATACCCAAAAGAATGCGATAATAGGCAAATGGTGTAAAGCCGTGACGGGAAATAAAGCCAACAACGCCTTTTACCACAACCATAGCGGTGAGAAAGGAGGCCAGCAAGCCCGCAACCATCAGCCCTTTATTGGGATAGGTCAAAAGAGAACCCCAGCTTTTTAACAGGTCATACCCGACGGCGGCAAACATGACAGGGATTGCCAAAAAGAACGAAAATTCCGTTGCCACGTTACGCGATAGTCCTAATGCTAGTGATCCCATAATGGTGGCGCCAGAGCGTGATACACCTGGAATAATGGCAATGGATTGGCAAATTCCCACCATAAAAGCCTGTTTGGGCGTAATATCATCAATATTGTCAACAGTGATGGTTTTGAATTTTTTTTCAAAGAACAAGATAAAAAACCCACCCAAAATCAAGGTGGTGGCAATAACCAGCGGATTGTAAAGGACGGTTTTGATGAAATCGTGAAACACACCGCCAATAATAAGGGCAGGAATTGTACCGACAATAATATTCAAGGTAAATTTTTGCGATATTTTGTCGTGCGTGATGCCACAAAGCGTTTGGAATATCTTTTGCCTGTATAACACCATAACGGCCAGAATTGCACCAATCTGGATAAAAACCTCAAAGACTTTTCCTGGGGGTGCGGGGAAGTTCAAACCTTCTACCAGCAATAGAAGATGCCCTGTTGAAGACACCGGAATAAACTCGGTCAAGCCTTCAACAAATCCTAAAAACAGCGCTGTAAAATAATCCGTTATCATGTACGCAGTTTGCTATGCCGTATTCCGTACATAAAGTAAATGATTAATCCAATCCCTAACCATAAAACAAAGCGCATATGTGTTTCCAAAGGCAAAAAGGCAATCAGTGCGCCGCAGGATAAAACTCCCAAAACGGGCAAAACTATACCAAAAGGCATTTTAAAGGGGCGTGGCATGTCGGGGTTGGTTTTTCTTAAAACAATCACCCCACCGCAAACCAGCACAAACGCTGCCAACGTGCCTATGTTCACAAGTTCCGCCAATGCGCCAAAGGGAACAAACCCCGCCATACAGGCCATCAAAACCCCGCAGATGACGGTTGTGCGCACAGGTGTCTTTGTTTTTTCACTCACCTTTGCAAAGAAAGGAGAAATTAGCCCGTCACGCGAAATTCCTAAAATCACCCGTGTGAGAGCGTAATATAAAACCAGCATCACGGTGGTCAGGCCCGTAATAACGCCCGTCGCGACTATGGCAGAGGCTGATTGAAGCCCAAGAAGTTGCAGGGCGTGCGCAACAGGGGAAGGGACGTTTAACTGGTCATACTTTACAACGCCCGTCAAAAGACCCGAAACGATAATGTAAATAATCGTACAAAAGACAAGGCTGCTAAGAATGCCAATCGGCACATCACGTTTAGGGTCTTTGGCTTCTTCCACAGCCGTGGATACAGCATCAAAGCCGACATAGGCAAAGAAAACAAGGGAAGCACCCGCCAGAATGCCGATGGGTTTTCCATTCACATCATGGGAAAACCAGCCAAAAGGCATAAAGGGCGTCCAGTTTTCAGGATGAATGTTAAATAGTGCGACAGCAACAAAAACACAAATGGTCAAAACTTTGACAAACACCATCGCGGCATTCAGTTTTGCGCTTTCCTTGACTCCCATGATAAGCAAGAACATCAAGATGATAATGATGGAGAAGGCTGGCAAGTTAACAACGCCAGGATCCTCTGCAAAAGGCCCGCGGGTGAAGGCGTCAGGCAGGCCAAATCCTATAGCTGTGAGAGCGTTGTTGAAATATCCGCTCCAGCCCACAGCAACGGCGGCCACGGACACGCCATATTCCAAAATCAAATCCCAGCCAATAATCCATGCCATAAGCTCACCAAAGGCGGCGTAGGAGTAACCATAGGCACTACCACATCCCCCAACGCTGGATGACAGCTCTGCATAGGCAAGAGCGGCAAAGGTGCAGGCAATGCCTGCCACAACGAAGGACAAAATAACGGCGGGGCCTGCTTGCGTTGCGGCGGCTGTCCCCGTTAAAACAAAAATACCAGTGCCAATGATTGCACCCACGCCCAAGAGGGTTAAATCAAAGGCGCTCAAACATTTTTTCAAGCCAGATTCTTCAAGGTCAGCATTATGGAGTTTGCGGCGAAAAAGCTGTGACATAAAAATCCCCTTTTTTGGCATAAAATGTAAGGCTAGAATGAACTCATACAGCCGTCATGGCAATATCGTTCATGCGTGAAGGGGTTATTTATGCTTGGTAATTTTTTCAAGCCTTATAACCACGCGGCGGTTTTGTGCCTGGTTTTCTGGCACATCGTTACCTGCGTCATCACGATTGGGCACTTTTGGAGAGGTTTCGGCAAAACCCACGGCACGCAGCCTTTGTGGGGATACTCCAAGCTCTATCAAAGACCGCACAACCGCGGCAGCACGCGCGGTGGAAAGCTCCCAGTTTGAAGGAAACTGCGCGGTCTTTATAGGCGTGTCATCCGTATAGCCTTCAACAGAAATGGTGTAATCCTTATACTCGTCTGAAGACAGGGTGGTTTTTAATTCTGCTAGAACTTTTTGCCCGTCTTCGCTTAAAGTGGCCGCTCCTTTTGGGAAAAAGGGTGCGCTGTTCATTTCAATGGTGGTAATCCTGTCGCCCTTTTCTATTTCAATGTTTTCATTGCCGTTGAAACGGTCAACAATGGAAGGAAGTGCTTTAAAAGGTTCTTCCGCTGCGGGCGGTGTGTCGTTGGGTGTGGGGGGAAGGCTGTAAACCCCTTTTAAATATTCATTCGTCGTTCCAGAAAACTGTTCTGACACCTTCTTTTTGGCTTCCTCAAATTTTACTTCGTCTGGAATTGCAATCGCAATAAACACTGCAAAAAAGCAAAGCAGCAAAGTGATCATGTCGGCATAAGTCATCAGCCAGTCATCAACATGGCCTTCATTTTGGCTATCGCTGCGCCTGCGTCTTTTCCAGTGCGAACTCACAAGCTGACCTTTTTATATTTGTTATCGAGGTCATAGTGGCTATCAAAGGTCAAAAAGCTGTTCAGTCTGTCTTGGATATAGCGGGGGGATTTATTGTCCACCAAAAGCACAAGACCTTCAGTGATAAGCTGGTTTCTAAAACGCAAGGCCTCTTGCTTTTGCTGCAGTTTTGAGGCGGCTGGCATATACACCATCCGTGCCGTGACAACCCCATAAAGCGTTGCGAGCAATGAAATGGATAATCCTGCGCCAATCCCTGACATATCACCGTCCAGATCACCCAGCATAATAACCATCCCCACCAATGTTCCCACCATACCAAAGGCGGGGGCGTGGGAGGCCATGGCCATCAAAACGCGGGAAGGAATAGTTGCCCGCTCAAAAGAGGCATCGGCAGCCGTTTCCATCATGTTTCTGACATCACCAGGTTCGTAGTTTGAAATCACCATATCAATCCCGTATTTTACAAATGGATCGTCGATGCCGTTTTTGCCTGTTTCAGATTCCAGACCCAAAAGACCACGTTCTTTGACAACGCGCGCCCAGCCGATAATTTCTATCAAATCTTTTTGTAAGGTTTCATGTGTGGCTTCCGCACGCTTGAACATAAGGCCAACCGAACGCAATGCCTCTAGGACATAATTGGCTTCAAAACTCATAAAGGCCACGGCAAGGGATCCCCCGACCACAATCATAAGTCCTTCAATACTGATAAAGCCCCAGACATTGCGTGTGCCTATCAAAATGGCGCTTAAAATCAGGAAGAAACCTATGGCCGCACCAGCAATGGACGCTCTTGAATATTGCATAAATTTTGTCAGTCTTTGGCTATGTGTTTGAAAAAAAACAAAAAGAATACTTGGAGACACTCTTAAAGGATGTAAATGCAAAGAGCATACCACCCAGCACATCCTTTCTCAAAGCACCATCCTTTTATTTTCCAGATAAATATTTTTAAAACTTTACCCGCATCCCCTTGCGGTCATTTTGTCATCATTTATAGTCACAGGCTATGAGCTTGCCACCTTCATTTTCTCCCAGTGTCTCTGTGTCGCATAAACGCTATGCCACGCTGGCCTCGCTGTGGGCTATTGGGACAGTGACAGTGTTGATAGTTCTTAAAACCTATGCGTATTTGCAAACAGGTTCGACCGCCATGCTGGCAACACTGACAGATTCCCTGACCGATGCGGGGATATCCATCGTGATGCTGATTGCGCTTCGCTATGCCTTAAGGCCTGCGGACAGGTCACACCGTCACGGTCATGGAAAAATGGAGGGCATAGCCGCTCTCTTTCAGGCGGCATTTTTATCTGGCGCGGGTTTGTTTTTGATATTGGAAGCCTTTCACCGTTTTGCAGAGCCACAACAAGTAACCCATCATATGCTGGGTATTATGACGGCGGGCATATCACTGGTTTTGTCCTTGCTTTTGGTTATGGTTCAAAACTATGCATTAAGGCATGCACCCTCCATGGTCATAGCGGCTGATCAGGCGCATTACAAAACGGATATCTTGCTGAACGGTTCTGTTATGCTGGCCATGTTTGTAAGCTTGAAGGATGGCCCATTTTGGGTGGATCCCGCCTGTGCCATTTTCGTGGCGCTGTACTACGCATACACAGCCATAAAAATAGCGGCGGAAGCAACAGATATGCTGATGGACAGGGAATTGCCAGAGGCCGTGCGCAGCCGCATTAAGGACATTATCAAACGCCATCACGACATTCTGGGGTTTCATGATTTGCGCACGCGTAAATCTGGCATGATAATACATATCAGTTTTGATGTGGAGATAGAGGCATCCTTGTCCTTGAAAGACGCACATGAGCTTACGCGTGCCCTAGAGCATGACATTCTGGCAGATTATCCGTTAGCGGAAATTATCATTCACAAAGATCCTTATGGTGATATTCATGACACACGACACAATGAAGGGGTTATCCATTGACTATTGTCCTTGCTGATTTGGGCGGCACACATTTGCGTCTTGCCCGTTCACACGATCTAAAAAACATAGAAAAATTTGTTATCAGGGATTTCCCTGATATTGATACAGTCCTTCGTGAGTATGAAGAAAAGATAGAAACATTATATATTGCCGCAGCCATTCAGCCTATTGAAGGCATCATTGAAGATAAAAGATTTGGCGATAAAAGCGATTGGATCATTGATGTAAATAAACTAAAAGCCGCACTTAATATCAAGAACATTGTGATTGTGAATGATTTGGAAGCGGCAGCGTATGGCGTTCTAAAACATAACCAGACCCAGTTTTTGATAGAGCCAGAGATAGAGCAATTTCATTTTTCATGCCCCCCCAAATTAATTGTAGGTGTGGGCACGGGTATTGGCCATGCTTATCTTTTTAACAAGGAGAATTGCCATCCATTCGTACAACGCAGCCATGGTGGGCACATGCCAATTCCTGTGGCAAATGATGAGCAGATGGAAACTGTTCAAAAAATACGACTATCTCAAGATGGAAAACGTGATTTTATTGTTGAGGACATTGTTTCTGGCTCTGGCTTGATTGGTCTTAAAGCACATTGTGGTAACGATGTTGCTTTAAGACTGTTCGCAGAATTTTTGGGCGTTTATAGCAACGTTCTTGTTTCTAGCGTTGGCGCATATGGCGGGGTATATTTGACGGGCGGTGTTATGGATGAGCTTGTTGGGCGACAACAGTTTGATAAAGAATCTTTTAAAAAATATTTCTTGCCCCGCGCTGTGCCTGTTGTGCAGGAATGCCTAAACGCAACACCTGTCTATTATGTGCGTGAACCCAACATGCCCATATTGGGACTGTCTTTTTTGTCAAAGCAGGAAGCCCATGATTTTTAAATCAAAATCTTATCTGACCATTGATGATTCCGCGTCCGAACGGATGGATGATCTGGTGGATTACCTGTATTCAAAGAACATTCCCGCCATATTTTTTTGTCGTGGCGACATGCTTGATAAAAATACATCTTCCGCCATCCGCGCAGTGCAAAAGGGCTTTGTTTTGGCCAACCATGCTTACTCGCACCAGCGCGCCTCACAGCAAATCTATGATTGGATTGTGGCAGAAATTGAACGCACCGAAAACATTCTTGAAAATATATATGCTTTAGCCAAAGTCAAAAAATCAGGAAAATATTTCCGCTTTCCACAACTTGACAGGGGAACGGCAGGCTGGATTGTCGATTACGATGTCTATGATGGTGATGTACGCGATGACCTTTTGAAGACTTTTGCGCAAGGGTTGAATGTTCAGTCCATGGACAGGCCATCGCTGGATGCTTTTGCCAAAAAAGAAGCATTACAAAATTATTTAAAACAAGCTGGCTATGTTCAGCCATTTCTGGATATTACCAAACCGTGGTATCAGTTGGGAGAGGTTACTACTGCTTGTGATTGTCTTTATACTTTTTCCAATTGCGACTGGATGATAACAGAACGGCATATAGGCAAGTGGCCTTATAAAACATTGCAGGATTTAAAAGACAAGGCCCGAAGCGATGTGTCCTTAACGGGCGCAGGCAATGTAAACGTCATTTTGGCGCATGATCAAGATGAGATTATTGACGTGACCATAGATTTAATCGAAGACTTGGTCGAAAACGGCATGGAATTTTTACCGATTTTATAATTTAAAAAAAGGGCGTGAATGATGAAAGATTTTTTGGTTTATGTGATAGCAGATTATGGTGATTTGCATGATCTGGCCTTTGCTGAAGTAACACAAAAACTGCACTACGAGTTACAGCATAAAAATGTTGATATCGAAACATTCTCTGTTCCTGCTTTTGATACTGTGGCTACGGGCTTTGCACTGGCGCAAACAGCCATTAATTCAAAGCTGAGCAACGGGCATAAGTTTTACGTCAACACAGCGCCCAGAAAGGATGATTTAACGCCCCGCGTCAAAAACTCTGGCGAGGGGTTGGCCTATGCGCGGCTTTTCAATGGTGTTGAAATTGTGGCGGTGAATTCTGGGTATTCCTTGTCCTTCATCAAAGACGCGGCGGAGGAAATTCGTGAAATTCACTGTGACAAGGATGGTTCACAATTCAGGTCGCGCGATGTGTTTCCGCCCGCTTTTGGTCTGATTGCCCATGGGGATTATTCAAAGCTGGGGGATGACATTCGAAGCCACGTGCCCGATTATCCTAAAAATGCTGTTTGCTATACGGATGGCTATGGGAACATGAAATGCTCGGTTGACCCAGAGACGCTGGCAACCATGGCAGGACGTCATGCAACCCTTGATATCAACGGGCGCTCTATGGCCGCCAGAGTGGCGGAAGGTATTTTTGGTGTTGCGGACGGGGAATTTTGCTTTTCCAAAGGCTCTTCTGGCTGGGCTCTCCCCAGCGGGCAAAAGGTTGAGTTTAGCGAGGTTGTCATGCGGGGCGGCAACGCAGCCAAGGCTTTTGGCAAGCCACCAGGGGGAATCGGGGTCAACTGGCGGGTGATTGAATAATTTTTTCTTTGACGAAGGAGCCCCAACCTATTAGGAATATCCCCCATGAGCGGTGCGGGTGTAGCTTAGTGGTAAAGCTCCAGCCTTCCAAGCTGGCTATGCGGGTTCGATTCCCGTCACCCGCTCCAATAAAAATAAAAAAACATTGGGTATTAGAGAGTTATAAATGAGTAATGCTTACAGGGCGCGTGTTGCGCGTGGAACAAAGCGCGAAATTACCCGTAAAGAGCCTAGAAAATTAGGCAAAGTCTTGCAACAGGCCGCTGCGATTGAATGGGATGATTGCGACGATGGCTTTGCTGAGGATGATAATGATCTCATTGATATCGGGTTAAGCAGCCCGCGTCCGCGTGGCATGGAATAATCTCCATTAAAGTGCTATTATGCGACAATGGATACCGCAATAACCGATAATCAACCCTTTTCCCGTTTTGAGCTTATCAAAGATGGCCACACCGCCTTTGCGGACTATAAACGTGGGGATGGGGTTTTATCCATTCGCTATGTTTTTGCGCCAGAAGAGCTTCGTGGTACAGGAGCAGCGGCAACCCTAATGGCGGGGATTGTGAAACATGCGGCGCAAGAAAACCTGAAAATCCTGCCTATTTGTGGTTATGCGGTCGCGTGGCTTCGAAAACACCCCGAACATGGCCATTTGATGGCCTGAAATACGTAGAAATCTGAAAATCCCTTATTGACTTTTGGCCCTAATTTTCCTATTTCAGTGCCTTACTATTCGTGGCGGTACGCACAGTTTCTGGCTAGACCGATGGCAAAAAACGCGGATGTTTTTTTTACCAAACACCAAACTATAAGGAATAAAAATGTCTAAGGAAAAATTTGAGCGGAACAAGCCGCATTGTAACATTGGAACGATTGGTCACGTGGACCATGGTAAAACGACGCTGACAGCGGCGATTACGAAGTACTTCTCGAAAGAGTTTAAAGCGTATGACATGATTGACAAGGCGCCAGAAGAACGCGCTCGTGGTATCACCATTTCAACAGCGCACGTTGAATATGAAACCGAAGCCCGCCACTACGCACACGTTGACTGCCCAGGCCATGCTGACTACGTAAAGAACATGATTACGGGTGCGGCGCAGATGGACGGTGCTATCTTGGTTGTGAACGCAGCCGACGGACCGATGCCACAAACACGTGAGCACATCTTGCTGGCACGTCAGGTTGGCGTTCCTGCGATGGTTGTGTACATGAACAAGGTCGACCAGGTGGACGATGCAGAATTGCTTGAATTGGTTGAGATGGAAATTCGTGAGTTGTTGTCTTCATACCAGTTCCCTGGCGATGATATTCCAATCGTAAAAGGCTCTGCCTTGGCTGCGCTTGAAGGCCGCGATAAAGAAATTGGCGAAGATTCAATCCGTGCGTTGCTTAAGGCCGTGGATGATTACATTCCACAACCAGCCCGTGCGACAGACAAACCATTCCTGATGCCTGTTGAAGATGTGTTCTCAATCTCTGGCCGTGGAACGGTTGTGACGGGACGTATTGAGCAAGGTATTGTGAAGGTGGGCGAGGAGATCGAGATTGTTGGTATCCGCGACACCCAAAAGACAACAGTAACGGGCGTTGAGATGTTCCGTAAGCTGCTTGATTCAGGTGAGGCTGGCGATAACATAGGCGCTTTGCTGCGCGGTACAAAACGCGAAGACGTTGAGCGTGGTCAGGTATTGTGCAAACCAGGTTCTATCAAGCCTCACAAAGCATTCGAAGGCGAAGCGTATATTTTGTCAAAAGAAGAAGGTGGACGTCACACCCCGTTCTTTAACAAGTACCGCCCCCAGTTTTACTTCCGTACAACGGATGTGACAGGTGAGTGCGAGCTTCCAAGCGGCACGGAGATGGTGATGCCTGGTGACAACGTGATGTTGTCAGTAAAACTGATTGCACCTGTGGCTATGGACCAGGGCCTACGCTTCGCTATCCGCGAAGGTGGCCGTACCGTTGGCGCAGGCGTCGTCGCGAAAATTTTGGATTAAT
>CAUJHK010000013.1 GCA_963204715.1 Pseudomonadota bacterium
CGATGATGATAAATCCGCCGCGATGACATGAACGCGATCTTTTAGTTCCGCCGCCAGTTCATTTAATTTGGCCTCATTGCGCCCTGTGATAACCACGGTGGCGCCCTGCGCGTGCAGTGCTTTTGCGATCGCACCGCCAATTCCGCCCGTCGCGCCTGTCACCAGTGCGCATTTACCATTTAATGAAAACATTTTTTATCCTTTCTACTAGAGACACCCGTGCTCATGTTGTGTGCCTATAGCACTTTTTAAATTATTATTTTGGTCAAATTCTAAAAAAACATACAGCATGATATTACATACCAACATATTAGCTTCACGTGTAAATACAAATTTGTTAGGTCCTGTTTTGTCTTCGTATTTTTTCCAAACTTTATCACCTTGAATGTTTTTATATCCAGAAAAATTAAGATATTTTTCTACATTTTCAAAACTTTCTCCTTCTACAAAAACCTCAGGTATAAGTTGAACGGGCGTGCCCCAACGTTGGGACTTAGATTTTATTATACGATTAACTTCAAAAATATTTACGTCAAAACGATAAAACCCTTGAAGAGCAAGTCCTCCTATAAGTAGGACTAAGACTAAAAACGTCATGCCGATATATTTTAAAACTTTTTTCACTTCAACTTCGCTATCAAAGCCTCAATTTGTTCTGGCGTGCCAACGCTTTCGCAAGCGACATCTTTTTCGATGCGTTTGACAAGGCCGGATAATACTTTCCCTGCGCCAAGTTCTATCATTTCATCCACGCCTTGTTCTTTCATCCATGTCACGCTTTCACGCCAGCGCACCATGCCCGTGATTTGATCAACCAATAAACGGCGAATATCCGATGGTTCCGACACGCCCTTGGCGGTTACGTTGGACACAATCGGAACGCATGGCGGGCGAATGACAGTGTCAGCCAGCGCATACGCCATTTCCTGCGCCGCCGGTGCCATGAGTGAACAATGAAAAGGCGCAGAGACAGGAAGCATAATCGCCTTTTTCGCGCCCGCTTCAGTCGCATAATCAATGGCAAGCTGCACGGCACCCGCATGGCCCGACACCACAACCTGACCCGAGGAGTTATCATTCGCAGCTTGGCAGACAACTTCTTTGTTTTTGCCTTCCACCGCGCGTTTGGTAACTGCCAGCACATCAGACAAATCCAGACCCAATATGGCCGCCATCGCACCGATGCCAACTGGCACAGCCTTTTGCATGGCCTTACCGCGCAGCTTTAAAAGCTTGGCCGTCATCGCAAGCTCCAGCGCGCCAGACGCCGTGAGCGCAGAATATTCACCCAAGGAATGACCCGCCATAAAAGAACAGGCGGTGTCAAGCCTGAGCCCGCCTTGCTTTCGTAGAATTTTTGCAACCGCCATGGAGTGCGCCATAAGCGCGGGCTGGGTGTTTTCAGTGAGGTTCAACGCGGCTTCATCACCTTCGAACATAATCTTGGATAGGTTTTGCGATAAGGCATCATCAACTTCTTGGAACACCTCGCGGGCTTCGATGAAACTATCCGCCAAATCTTTTCCCATACCGATGTATTGTGACCCCTGACCTGGGAAAATAAATGCGCGTGACATGATGATTCTCTTCTAAACTTAAAATTTGTTCTTATATATGATTGATTGCAGGCATCCTTGCAAAGCTATCCACAGGCCGTCAAGGGCTAGATGGGAAAAGCCCCCGTAAATCAAAGCATATAACCAAAGCCTAATCATGCACTGCGCAACATAATATTCTATACAGAGCGTCTTTTTTGATATATAAATACAAAATAAGCAAATTTTGATGGCACAAAAAAGTACCAGCCATTCCGCAGAGTAGGCACGAAATTGCCACTCTTGCGCCTTAAACGGGCGTGACAATTGCTTTCACGTATCGATGATCCAAGTACACTTCGAGGGGATTTACGACAACATAGAAGGGGCGAACAGCCCCGCACAAACGGCAACAGGGTATAGAGGACTCAACGGAAAAAACCTTAACCAACAGGAGCTTTACCATGGGAACTTTAGAAAAAAAAACAGCAGTACACCAAGTCCTTGAAGAAACAAGATACGCGTATCGTATCAGCACCGAAAACGACCATCTGAACGCAGACTATGCGGAATTTGCCAGCGCGCAAGCGATTGCAGATTTCAGACGAGCGTTCGGCGACCCGGAGCTTAGCCACGAGCAGCTTGCGCAAATTCTACGCCGCGCCTCCAACAAAGAAGGGCGCAGGCTATGCAAAACCCCGTGGGCGATGTTTATGGCCAATTACCTTGAGCGCAATGACAATAGCGCCCGCGGCTTGTAACCCTTTGTTTTTAAAGCGTTGATAATGCAAAACCCTTGGCCTGCAAGAAAATGGGCATCCTCCAGCCCTTTTCCCTTGCAATCCCTTGGGTTTTGCCGTTATAACCCCTTTCATTAACTGTAACCTCGCTGGCCTTTAGGCATAAAAGACCAGCTTTATATCCGAGAGGAGAAAATCATGCCCTTTTACGAAACCGTGTTTATTGCACGGCAGGATTTGAGCGATGCGCAAGTAAAGGCCATCACCGAAGCTGCCGAACAAGTCATCAAAGATGGCAAAGGCAAAGTATTGAAGACCGAAAGCTGGGGTCTTCGCACATTGGCCTACAAAATCAACAAAAACAAAAAAGGTCATTACGTTTTGATCGAGTCTGACTCGCCAGCCCCTGCTGTGATCGAGATGGAACGCACACTTCGCTTGAACGAAGAAGTTGTTCGTTACATGACCATCAAATTGGATGAACCCTCCAAAGGCCCATCCAAAATTATCGACAAAAATTCGAATGATGATTTCGAACCTAAATTTGATGGCAAGGAGGCCGCGTAACCATGTCTGATAGAAATTTTGATAAAGCAGAGCGCGGCGAAGGCCGTGGTGCAGGAGCAGATGCTGCTGGCGGCAAAAAGGCAACCTTCTTCCGCCGTCGCAAAACATGTCCTTTTACAGGCCCAAAAGCCCCTGCGATTGACTGGAAAGATGTCCGTCTTTTGGGACGCTTTGTATCCGAGCGCGGCAAAATGATGCCAAGCCGTATCACGGCTGTATCTCAAAAGAAACAACGCGCACTGGCCCAGGCCATCAAGCGCGCCCGTTACATGGCCTTGATGCCGTATGTCCGCAACGAAGCCGAAAGCCGATAAGGTTTTTTCGAACAAGGACGAAAGAAAGGAATATAAAATGTCTACACAAGTTATTTTACTAGAACGCGTTGAAAAACTGGGGGCCATGGGTGACGTTGTTACCGTAAAGCCCGGTTATGCACGCAACTATCTGTTGCCACAAAGCAAGGCTTTGCGCGCAACAAAAGAAAACATTGCCTATTACGAAGCGCAAAAAGCGCATTTGCAAAAGTCCAATGCCGAGAAAAAAGGCGTGGCCGAAAAAATGGCGAAAGCCGTTGAAGGCGCAAAAGTGGTTTTGGTTCGCCAAGCCGCCGAAGCAGGACAATTGTTCGGATCTGTCACATCACGTGACATCGCCGAGGAATTGGCCATCGCCAGCAAGCAGCCCATCACACGCGGCATGGTAACATTAAACCAGAACTTCAAAACCATTGGTTTGTTCCCTGTTGATGTTGCCCTTCACCCTGAAGTGAAAGTGAAGATTATCGTCAATATCGCACGCTCTGCTGACGAAGCTGCCATGCAGGAAAAAACCGGCAAAGCCGCCATTGCAGATGGCCGCGGTGAAAAACGCAATGCTGCCAATCTGGATGATGCAAAATCAGCCATGCTGGAAGAAGGCGCGATGGCCGCTGAAACAGCAGAAGCTGAAGAAGAAGCAAAATCTGCCGCTGCTGATGCTGAAAAAGCTGCAAAACGCGCTGCCAAAAAATCCAAAAAGGATGATGGTACCGCAGAAGTCGAAGACGAAGCAGCCGCCTAGTTTTTACGGCCTTTGTTTTAAAACCACCAAAGTATTTAAAAACCCCGCCGCCTTGGTGGGGTTTTTTATTGATGAAACCTTTTATGAGTTAGGATTGTTTTGGTTGTCATTGGTGGCTTCGTCATACGCCATTTCACACAATATGATGGCGACCTCTAAATCCTTGAACGGAACACCGTCCATCAAAGGAAACAGGTATTTTTCTTTTGGCATCATTCGCTTGATATTCGATAACTTTTTAACAAAGGAACGATAGCGCATGGAATAGGTTTTTGGGCCTTTTTCCATTATGCCGCCCTCCGCTCTAAACCCAACTGGGCGCGATAGGCTTCATCCATGGCTTTGGCACGTTTTTCTATTTTCTTGAATTGCCGGATGGCATTTCGCGCCTTGGCCTTTTCCTCATAGGCCTGATTGTAAAGCTGTTTTACATCAAAGAACGATATGTCCTTTTTAGAGGCCTTCACCCCCAAAACCCTTTGAATCCCTTGTTTTAGTCCCCACATTTTAACCATTGAACGCTCCTTTTCGTTTCACACAGTGTTTTACACGGTGGTAGTTATAGCAATTGAAAGTTAAAATTTAGTAAATTTTTTAATTGAATTAAAATAATTTTATATTTATATATACTTTTATGAATGATCATCAAATTAGAATACTTAGAGCAGCAAGGGCTTATCTTGGATTAAAACAAGAAGAGGTGGCAGAGCGTTCGGGCGTAACCGTTCAGACCATCAGTAATCTTGAAAGTGAAAAATCTGATGGGGCAGACAGAACTCTGCGCAAGTTGCGTGATGTGTATGAAGGACTGGGCATCATGTTCACTGGCAGTGGCATGGAGTATCAGCCTTATAAAACGGCTTTTTTTGAAAATTTTTTAGATGTTCTTGATGATGTGGAAGATACTTTAAAAAAAGGAGACGAACTTCTTCTTCATTGTGCCGATGAGCGGCGTAATACGGAGGCGGTTACGGAAAAATTTAAACTACTTCGTGAAAAAGGTATTCGTATTCGGATGACTTATGAAGAAGGAAATAATTTTATCACTGGTGTTAAAGATGATTACCGCTGGATTGATAAAGAACTTTTTGCAAGCTCACAGGTTGAAGTGGTTTATAAAGACAAATATTTCTTTCATTTTCAGGATGAGGGAAGAAATATTTTTGTAATGACAAAAAATAAAGCAAAGGCGAATAGTGCCAAAAAAGAATTTGAGTACCATTGGTCAAGAGGAAAAAAATGGGAAAACGTGTAGACGATCTAGCAACGATTGATTGGCAAGGATATGCAGGAAAAGAAGCAGTATTCCCCGTTTGTATGAAATCGCCCGCGGTCAACGGTCGAAGATTAAAGGCACAACTTGTGGCCGCAAAAGATAAAATCGACAATCTTATTCTTGTTATCTGTGATAGTTTAGATCGTCATAATGTAGCAGGGATTGTCAACGCACAAGATCATTGTATTGCCCAAGGGGATGAATGGCTTGAATCTAATTTGCCTGTGGTTAGAGATTTTTTCCCAAATGTCCAAGTTTTACGATGGGAGAAAGATATTAAGTCTCATCCAAAATTTTATGAATACCTTTATGTCGTAACAGAACTTTATAAAAAATCTGCGGCGATAAAGCGTCTTCGCGATTCTATGTCACTATATTATCTAATTAGTAAGAAAAAAAGGTTTGATGAAGACTGGAATAGAGGAGTAGCTGGAAAATTTAACCTTAATTTAGCGTTAAAAAGCTCTGCTGATTATCTAGATGAAGAATTTGCAGGTGATATGGTTTATTATGAGATGACAGGCGGAATTCCTCATATATATTGGGGTCTTTACGTTGATGACTATAAAATATTTGCTCGGGAGAGTGGTTTGAATCTGGGTTTCCCTCAGACACTTTCGGTTTCAAGTAAGAGGCTAGGTGCCTCATTTGCCGCCAGTGAATTACCTTACACCAAACTTATATCACAAAAGGATAATATATTTTTAAAAACTATATCAAAATAAATAATACTTTAACAAAAACACCCTAACAAAATCGCTTAAAATACCCCCGCTATCCACAGGGCAAAACCCTATGATTCCCGCCCAAAACCATGCTAAGGTTTGGCCATCATGTCAGACGCCGCCCAGTTAAAGGTCGTGGAAAGCGACCCGCTTGCCCACCGCACCCTGCCCCATAACCTTGAGGCTGAGCAGGGTCTTTTGGGCATGCTTTTAATCGACAACAAGAATATTGAAAAAATTTCTGACCTTATCAAGGCTGATTATTTTTCCCACCCCACGCATGGCCGCATCTATGAGGCGATTGTGCGGATGGTGGACAAAGGACTTGAGGCAAAGGCGACAACCCTAAAAGACTATTTTGAAAAAGACGAGGGTCTTGCGGGCGTGGGCGGCACACGTTACCTGGTAGAGCTTGCCACCGAAGTGCCGCTTTTAAACGATGTGCGTGACTACGCCAAAACAATTTTTGATCGTCATTTGCGCCGCGAGATTATCCGCTACAACCAAGATGTCGCCAACCTTGCCTTTAATTTTTCACTGGAGCAGGATGCCGATGCTGTTCTGGCAGAGGCCGAAACACGCCTTTTCAAACTGGCAGAAACAGGCACAAACAGCCAAACCGGTTTTGTAACCCTAAAAGATTCCGTCAAGATTGCGCTGGAATATGCGGAACAGGCCTATAAGTCAGACTCCCATGTCACGGGTGTGACCTCTGGCCTGCAAGACCTTGATCAAAAACTGGGCGGGCTTCATAACTCAGATCTTCTTATTTTAGCGGCACGTCCTTCAATGGGCAAAACATCGCTGGCCGTGAACATTGCTTTTAATGCGGCCAAAGCCTATGCGGACAACAAGCCAGGCGGGGCGCGGGTGGGCTTCTTTTCACTCGAGATGTCTTCAGACCAACTGGCCACACGTATTTTGTCAGAGCAGGCGCATATATCAGGCGATTCTCTTCGCAAAGGGGAAATCAAGCAGACTGATTTTACAAACCTTGTGCAAGCCGCGCAGACATTATCTCGCATTCCATTGTTTATTGATGACACCCCTGCTTTGACAATCGGCCAAGTGCGCACGCGCGCAAGACGGTTAAAGCGTCAGCATGGGCTGGAATTGTTGGTGATTGATTACCTTCAACTTCTTCAAGGGTCTGGCACACGCCAGTCTGAGGGAAACCGCGTTTTGGAGATATCTGAAATTACGCGCGGCCTTAAAGCCATTGCCAAGGAATTGCAAATTCCCGTCATCGCCCTCTCACAGCTATCACGTGCCGTGGAGCAACGCGAAGACAAACGCCCGCAGCTCTCCGACCTTCGGGAATCTGGCTCTATTGAACAGGATTCGGACGTCGTGATGTTTATTTACCGCCGTGAATATTACCTGTCACGCGAACAGCCAGAGCGAAAACCATCAGAAGATGATGGAAGGTTTAATGACCGTTACCAGCAATGGCAAAAAGATTTGGAAGATTGCGCGAACACGGCCGACATTATCATAGCCAAACAGCGCCACGGCCCTATTGGCACTGTGCAACTATTCTTTGATTCCAACATCACGCGCTTTGGTGATCTGGAACGGCGTTATGGCTGACAGGCTGGCGCGCGGTTGACGTTTGCGCCAACACCTAGGGCGACATGCGCATAGCGAGCGCAATCACCGCACATTTTTGTCAATGATTCTTTCACAAGGTACGCGGCCTCTTCTTGCGATAAATTCTTTTCACTTAACTTTTGATCCATTTTGCGCAAGGATCCCACAATCGCGCTTGTTGCATTGTTTACAAAATCGTCCTCGTATTCTCTTCTTATAGGAACCGCCAAACGGAATATTTTGGCAAGACCTTGAGAGAATTGGATAACTCGTTGCTCATTCACACTTTCGCAAGGATCGTAAGAAGCAAGAAGGTTTTGATTCACCTCAAAATATTTTTTTGTCGCTGCCAGAAATGTTGTCTTTATGCTATCTTCATTATACGTAGAACTCACTACACGCCTCAATTTGACTGTTTTGGATTTTGTTTTCATAAA
>CAUJHK010000014.1 GCA_963204715.1 Pseudomonadota bacterium
CGCGTCATGTGAAAAGCGGAAGTCAGGTTGATGGCAATAATCAAATCCCATTTTTCAGGCGGGAATTCATCAACAGGGGCCACATGCTGAACGCCTGCATTATTGACGATGATATCAACAGATCCGAATTTTGTTTTTGTTTCCTCAATCATGGCTGCAATTTGGTCTGGCTTGGTCATGTCCGCGCCGTTGAATAAAATTTTGCTGCCCGTTTCTTTTTCCATGCCCGCGCGTTCTTCTTCAATTTTTGCCGCATCGCCAAGCCCGTTCAGCATAACATTACATCCTGCCTTGGCCAGCGCGCGTGCCATAGCCTGACCAATGCCGCTTGTAGAACCTGTGACGATGGCTGTTTTACCTTTAAGCATGTTAAAAATCCTTCTTGTTTCTAAGTCGGGAGTGAGGATATGCCTTTATGCGCTTAAATCAAGCTGTGTGCCGCGAAAGGTTTGAAAGGCGTTTGTCGAGCCTGAAAATGCGGTTTGCCCGCCTGTTAGAATAAATGGGTCTTGCGAGCTGTAATCTGTCGTAATCTGGGTAGAGGTTTCGCCAGCCTCATTTGTAAAACGCTGGGTGCGCCGATAAGCCCCGTTCGATTGTTTATCCAAAACCTCTTCGTACTGGGTGATAGACCCTGAAGGATTTTGCTGTACAACTGTTTTGCGTGCCGTGTTTTGCGAAAAGCTTACTTCTTCCAGTCTGGAAAAGCGGCGGCCATCTTCTTGCTCAAACACGCGGGTGCGGCGATACCCGCCATTGTCCAAATTTTCCAGCGTATCAGAAAGGGTGCGCGTGCCTGTGCTTTGCACATCGGTGGGTAGAATCTGGACAATGTCGAAAGACGAAGCGCTGGCCTGCTTAGAAGAGGATGAGCTTGCGTATGCCCGCAAAGCCCCTATGGAGGGCTTATAGAGGGCGTAGCTATCAGCAATGGTGTTTTGCAGCGTGAGCGCCATTTAAAAGTATTATCTATTATTATTGTTTTTTATAAAGAAAACCCACCCATACCCCTATCCATATTATCTATGGATGCGCCCTGCAATATGCAAGAAGTCTTTTACAGCTATCCCGATTTTTTCCTTGAATGACGGCATGTTATGTCCTTTAATCCTTATTTGAAAGACAAGTGAAAAAATTATGACAGCCAAGACTCTCATCAGTTATATCACATGGCCTCTTTTGCTGGCGGCATGTGTGGTGGCAACGGCCTTCGGGTTTGAAACCACGCACCCCATTTTAGCGTTTAACAGCATTTATCTTTGTCTGATTCTC
The DNA here is from genome assembly GCA_963204715.1 of Pseudomonadota bacterium. Taxonomy (GTDB): domain Bacteria; phylum Pseudomonadota; class Alphaproteobacteria; order Micavibrionales; family Micavibrionaceae; genus Micavibrio_A. The sequence continues at coordinate 1,273 of CAUJHK010000014.1, forward strand.
TCCCTTTTCTTTTTGGAAAGGGTGATGCCGTTTGAACCCAAATGGCAGCAAAAGGACAGCCAGCTTTTCCCTGACCTTGCGCACACGCTTTTGTCAAAGGGCGTTGTGCAGGCATTGGTATTGTTTGCGGGTGTGTTTGGCCTGACCAGTATCATCACGCCGCTGACAGGGCAAGGCTATGGCATCTGGCCGCGCGACTGGCCGCTATGGGCGCAGGTGATTTTGGGGATGGTGTCTGCGGAGTTCGGGCTATACTGGGCGCACAGGCTGGCGCATGAGTTCCACCCGCTATGGCGTTTCCATGCTGTTCATCATTCGGTCACACGCCTCTGGATAGTCAACACAGGGCGGTTTCATTTTATAGATTCCCTAAAAAGCATTGTGCTGGGCACAGGCGTTTTAATTGCGCTGGGCGCGCCGCTGGAGGTTGTGTTGTGGCTGTCTGCCATCACGGCCTACATAGGTGTTTTAACCCACTGCAATGTGGAGATGAACTTTATCTGGCCGCTATCTTATATTTTTAATACACCTGAACTTCATCGCTGGCATCATTCCAAGGTGCTGCGGGAGGGGAATAAAAATTATTCCGAAAACATCATGATTTGGGATTTGCTGTTCCGCACCCATTTTATTGACACCAAACGCAGGCCGCCTTCGAGGATTGGCATTACCCAGCAAATGCCCGACAAATTCCATGAACAGCTTGTCTGGCCATTTAAAGACCTAAGCCTGAAGTTCAAACCCTACCCGCAAAAGCCGCAAAACTAGCTGTTTTTGGCACAAATTTGCGTCCGACCTTAATATTTTCATAAAATGTTAATAGAGAGTCTATAAGGTTATAAGCGTGCCAAAAGCACATGTTCCGCCGTGTGTGTGAAGGGGAAAGTAATGTTTGCTGGCTGTGAATTTTTAATGGGGCAAGACGACAGCATGGTGATTGTGCTGCCAGGGCTTTTGCCACAGGGTGCGGACAATTACACCGTATCCGCTTCCCCATCTGAAATTCGTATCAAAGCAGGCTTTAACGAGATTGCCCGCTTTCCTTATAGCAATGACCGTGTGTTTCATTTGCTGACCACACGTTCTCAGGTTGGCATTGTGGAATATCCTCCCAAAGAGGCTTTTCCAAATTGTATTACAGCCGTGGCTTATGTGGAAACGCGGCATTAGGAGAGAATGATGTTAAATATAGGAACGCCATTATCAGACGCATTGGGGAGCATGGATGTTGCTGTGGTCTCAACCGGTGCATCTATTTGCGGCAGGGTTTTGGCCGCGAGCGGTTTTGATGTGCGAGAAGAGGCAGGCTTTGCGCCCGCCCCTTCTGTTTCTCCAGTGGCTGACCTTATAAAAACCCAGACACTCAAAATCTAGATGACAGGTTGACCACACTGATGTATTCCGTCATATTTTGTATGACGGAATTTTCATTGGGGATGATATTGCCTTCCAGATCAGCACTTATTACGGGCATAACAGGGCAAGATGGCAGCACGCTAGCATCTTTGCTTTTGGACAAAGGGTATAAGGTTTTTGGCCTTCGCCCCTATGCCAGCGTGGATGACACCAAAAACCTTATATCCATTCTAGATGATATTATCCTGATTGATGGGGATGTCACGGACACCTCCAACCTAACAAGAATTTTAGAACGCACAAAGCCTGACGAGATTTATAATCTTGCGGCCATGACCCATGTGGGGGTGAGTTTTTCCATGCCCGAAGCGACTTGCAACATCAACGCGCAAGGCGTTGTTCGTTTGCTGGAGGCCATGCGCACGGTGGGCATAGACAAAAGCGCACGGTTTTATCAGGCATCTTCTTCAGAAATGTTTGGCAACGCACCCGCCCCACAAAGCGAGGAAACGCCCTTTGCCCCGTGCAGCCCATATGGTTGTTCCAAGCTATATGCCTATTGGATGGTGCGCACATACAGACAAGCCTATGGCATGCATGCCAGCAACGGCATTTTGTTTAACCATGAAGGCCCGCACAGGGGCGCGGAGTTTGTTACCCGCAAAGTCACGCGCGCGCTGGGTGAGTTTTTAAGCGGGCGTAAGGAGCCATTACCGCTGGGCAATCTTGAGGCGCGCCGTGACTGGGGACATGCGCATGATTATATGCGCGGCGCGTGGATGATGCTCCAGCAAGAAAGAGCGGATGATTACGTTCTGGCGACAGGACAAACCAGAAGTGTGCGTGAGTTTGTAAACGCGGCATTTTCATTGGCTGGCTTTGCGCTGGTGTGGGAAGGGCAGGGCACCCATGAAGTTGCGCGGGACGCGATTTCGGGGCAGGTGATGGTGCGGGTGGATGAAGCCTTGTTCAGGCCATTGGAGATTGACCAATTGAAGGGGGATTCCTCAAAAGCGCGGAGCATTCTGGGCTGGGAGCCTGAAATATCATTTGAAGCCATGGTCGAAGACATGGTTTTGGCAGACGCCCCATCGCTTTTAAACAAAAAACGCTATGCATAAAAAACTTTATTCCCTTCAAGGAAAGCGTGTGTGGATTGCGGGCCAGACGGGGCTTGTGGGGCGCTCACTCACCGATGAATTACAAAATCATGATGTGCTGTTGTTGTCTGCGCCGCACAGCGCGCTGGATTTGACACAGCAACAGGCTACTTTTGACTGGCTTGCCGCACACAAGCCAGATGTTGTTTTTATGGCGGCGGGGCGTGTGGGCGGCATAGGCGCGAACGTGGAGTACCCTGCGGATTTTATCCGCGATAATTTATCTATGACCTTGAATGTGATTGATGGCGCGCACAAGGCGGGCGTGGATCGGTTGGTGTTTTTGGGATCGTCTTGCATCTACCCGCGTGATGCGACAAACCCTATTGGCGAGGATGCTTTGTTGACGGGGGCGTTAGAGCCTACGAACGAAGCCTACGCCATTGCCAAAATAGCGGGCTTGAAACTGTGTGAACATTACCGCGCGCAATATGGCAGAAATTATATATCCGTTATGCCAACCAATTTGTACGGTGGGTACGATAATTTTGATAAAGATGGCGGACACGTTATCCCCGCGATGATGATAAAATTTATGGAGGCCAAAAAGGCGGGCGCAGACAAGGTGACGCTATGGGGGACTGGCGCGCCTTTGCGTGAATTTTTATATGCGCCAGATTTGGTGCGCGCATTGGTGCTGGTGGCGCAAGCGTATGATGACGCCGCGCCCATTAATGTTGGAAGCGGGGAAGAGGTTTCAATTTATGATTTGGCGCATTTGATAGCGCGTGTAACGGGGTTTGAGGGGGATATTGTTTTTGATGATTCCAAACCCGATGGCACACCACGCAAGTTTTTGGATTCTTCCAAAATAAACTCCCTCGGCTGGAGGGCGCAAACAAAACTGGAAGCGGGGTTGAGAGAGGTTTATGGGGGGTTAAAGGGCTAATATGCTAGGTTCGCCCACTTTTCTAAAAGTGTGCACAACAGTCTTACCAGAAGATACGTGCATACTACTTTCCAAACCCGTATTTTCGGAAGGCCTGCCCTCAATATCACTTACTGTGGGTCTTGCTGAATACATGAGAACCAGCCTATCTCCAACTGCTATTGTAAAAACTCGTGTCACGCCATTCTCAATTCTTGCATTCTGCCCTGCCTCAGCGGCCAGAGTATGGGAAATTAAACGTGCGGCAGGAAATGCTTTAGGCCTGTATCTAAAGTAGTCGTCACCCGTTGATAGTCCATTAAGATTGGGGCACTTATCTCTCATGATTACGGGAACATTATTAAAAAATGCGGCTAAGCTTCGCGTATCATAGTAATCTATGTTTAGGTCTGTGCTATAATCAAACAATACTGTGTCACCGATGTTTACAAACCTGCTTAAATGAGCCATCCGCTCTTCTATAGGGGTGCTTGGAAAATGCTCCGTGGATGTAACCCTTTCAACGTTAGTTAAGGTAAAGCCAGTCATGCTGAGAGCAGATCTTGTTTCACGGACTGGTTTCGAGCCAAAATGATGGGTCATTATACCATCAAATTTATCTGATATTGATGTGAATTCTGCTTGAATTGGCCTAATGCTAAAGTTAGTTCCAAGAGAAGACGAGATATTCTCAATTGCCTCAACTTGTTGTGTTAAAAAACTTTCAGAAACATCAATCAAAACTATCTCGCTGAGCTGTGGTTTTGTAGCCTTAGAGAATATTTCTCTAACGAGGCTGAGCTCCTGATTGTTAATGCTCTTTTTTGAGCCTCCACCCACAACTATTAATCGTTGAGAGTCCCTCATCTGATTGGCCAAAGATCCTTTGTGAATAGATATGACATTGGCTGAAGCACTAGGCTCGTCTTTTCCTGCACTGGCATCAGTGATAAAAGCTTCGTATAGACGCGCTCCTTGATCCAAGTAAGCTATGGATCCAGCAATACCCGTGTCTGTTTTTCCAAGCGTTCCGATGGTTACGGCTTTAACAAGATCTGAGATTGACAGGTCTTCATTTCGATAAGTATTGTGCTTATCGATTGAGGAGGTGTTGCCTAGTATTTTAGGTTGAGCGTTCATGCTACAGCCCCGTAATCATATTATCTATTTGTGACTTAGATGACCTATTCCACATGTCTAAAAACTGCACTTTATAGGCTTCAGCTACAGATGGATAATTTAATGAAATAATCGAGGGCTCATCATCAAATACCATAATTGCCAGTTTTTTTGCGTAAACATAAAAAGGAACAGATGAAAAAAGTTCTTTTGGGATTGTTCTATATTCTGCGTAGGCTGCGCCAGGGGTATAATTGTCCCCTTCTTTTATAAGAATCTTATATGTGACATTTTTCAAAGCAATAATCCTGTCGACGTGAACTTTTGCAAAATCTCCAAGAGTTTTAACAAATAAACGCTCATCAACATTACTTACATATATTTCTGTCTTTGCCGCTCGTACGCTTTCATATATGTCATTATAGAACTCTATAAAGCCTTCTCTACCAGTATATATCCTTACATCGTTTGATCTTTTTCTTATGCCTTCCAAGCCAATAAATTCTATTCCCGAGTTCTCAAGGGTCTTGCGTATTGTCGCTAAAGTGCTTTCGCGGGGGGTGGTTTGGCCGTTTTCGATGCTGCCGATAGAGGTTGCAGAAATGCCCGTACGCTGGGCCAGGTCTTGTTGGCTCCAGTTCAATATGCCGCGCGCGCCTCTGATTTGTGCTGTCGTAATCGACATTTTCTATAATTCTTTCAAACAGTTCGTCGGTGTAAAATGTTTTTATTAAGTCTTGCTTGGGAATTTTATTACTCCAATCTGTAAAATGATGCAAGCAAAAAGGATTAAAAAAGTGTAAAAATTTTATTGACAAATGACTCGTAATTTGGAATTGTCCCAATCAAGACTTGGTTTTTGGCCAAGTTTATCTGAATCTGGCCTTATTGGTTCCCCACTCATGGGGCTGGAAACAGGTTCTAAGGTGTACACTAAACGGCGTACAATAGAGGGGGGAGCATAAACCCTCCCACACACACGGCGGAGCGTTTCGGGCAACCGAACGCTCCGTTTATGTTTTAAAGCATGGCACAGGCCACATAATTTTTTAAGCGGCTTTACCAGATTTAAGCAACCCTTCGCGGCGTAAAAGCGCATCAGGGTCTGCGTCTTTTCCACGGAAATTTTTGTAGAGGATGGAGGGGTGCTCGCTCCCGCCTTTTTCCAAAATTTCTTTTCGGTAGGCTGCTGCCGTTTGCGCATCATACAATCCGCGTTCCATAAACAGCTCGAACGTGTCCGCATCCAAAACTTCCGCCCATTTGTAGGAATAATACCCTGCCGAATATCCACCGCCAAAAATATGGGTAAATGAGGTGGACGTTGGCCCTGCCATGCGAGGGAACAAGGTTGTGTCTTTTGTTACCATGTCTTCGAAAGACGCTACATCTGTGATGGTTGCGGGGTCTGTCGAGTGCCACGCCATATCGAGCAGGCCCAGATTGCTCTGGCGCAATCCCGCCCAGCCAACAAAAAAGTTTTTCGCATCATTGACCTTTTGAATAAGCTCTTGTGGGATGGCTTCACCTGTCTGGTAATGGCGCGCAAACAAATCAAGCGTTTCTTTTTCATACGCCCAGTTTTCTTGCACTTGTGAAGGAAGCTCAACAAAATCCCACAACACAGACGTGCCCGCGTGTGACGAATATGTAACATTTGATAACATCATGTGCATGGCATGTCCCATTTCATGGAACAGGGTCAGAACTTCATCATGCGTCAACAAGGACGGCGCATCTTTGGTTGGTTTGGTAAAGTTGCATACAATGGCCACAAAGGGACGTTTCATGCCATCGGTGAACATTCCTTGCTCACGGTAGGATGTCATCCACGCGCCTGGCTTTTTGCCTTTGCGTGGAAAGAAGTCAGCGTAAAACAAGCCCATAAAGTCACCCGTTTTGGTGTCGGTGACGTCATAGGACATGACATCTTCGTGCCAGACGGGATATTTTGTTGGGGTAAAGGTGATTCCGAACAATTTTGAAAAATGTTCGAACGTGCCTTTTAAGACTGGCTCCAGCGGAAAATAGGGACGCAAATCTTCGGATGAAAATTTAAAGAGTTTTTCCTTCATCTTTTCGGAATAATAGCCAACATCCCATGGCATAATGTCCCCTTCAAACCCGTAGTCTTGGGCGAAGGCCTTTAGATTTTTTAAATCTTCGATGGCTGCGGGTTTATATGTGGCCAAAAGTTTTTTCAAAAAGCCCATGACGGCATCTGGTGTTTTGGCCATGCGTTGTTCAAGCACAAAGTCAGCATGGTTTTTGTAGCCCAGAATTTTTGCGCGTTCATCTTTCAGGCGCACAATTTTTAAGACATTCTCACAGTTATCAAACTCATCGCCATAGGCGCGCGACCCAAAGGCACGCCACATTTGTTCACGAAGGCTTCGATTGTCCGCGTAGGTGAGGAAGGGCCCAAAGCTTGGGTAATCTAACGTAAAGACCCATTTGCCCTTCATGTCGCGCTCTTCGGCTTCCATAACGGCGGCATCAATGGATGTTTTGGGAAGTCCCGCCAAGTCTTTTTCGTCCTCAATGACAAGAGTGAATTTTTCCGATGACTTTTTGACGTTTTTGGAAAAATCTGGCCCTAAAACAGAAAGTTGTTCATTGATGGCGCGCAGTTTTTTCTTGCCCGCCTCATCAAGCAAAGCACCACCGCGCACAAACCCCTTGTAGGCATCATCCAGCACGGTGGATTGTTCATTGGTCAAATTCAGCGTGGTACGCGCATCGTAAACGGCTTTGACACGTTTGAACAAAGCTTCGTCCATTATGATGTCAGAATTAAAGTTGGAGGAGATGGGGCCGATTTCTTGCGCCAGCTCTTCCATTTTGTCGGATGCGCCTGCGGACAATTGATTGTAAAAAATACCTGTGACCATGCCAAGGCGTTCGCCCGCCATGCCCATGGCCGCGATGGTGTTATCAAAGGTCGGGTTTTCGGATGAGTTTTTAATCGATTCTATGTTGGCGCGAGCCTCTTCTATAGCAAGCTTAACGGCGGGCAGATAATGCTCATCCTTGATCACATCAAAGGGCGGGGCATTATGGGGGGAGGTGAAAGGCGCAAGAAGGGGGTTTTTATCGGTCATGGTATCTTTCTAAATAGTGTTACTTCATTTATATAGGTGACATGAAAGTGCCGCCAAGGTCTGCTCAGTTCGATGATGTGTATTTTTCCGTCCATGATGGGGCGGAAGAAACGAAACATGTCTTTTTTGACGGTAACAATTTGCCCGCCCGCTGGCAAGGGGAGGCGCACTTTACCATTGCCGAAACGGGGTTTGGGACGGGTTTAAACTTTCTTTTGGCATGGAAATTGTTTGAAGAGACCGCGCCAAAAGGTGCTTTTTTAGATTTTATCAGCATCGAAAAATTTCCGTTGTCCGCGCAGGAGATTAAGGATGGCCTATTTCCATGGGCGAATGATTTAAGCCCCTATCTTGATAAGATACTGACACAATACCCCATCCGCGTGCCGGGGTTTCATCGTATGGTGTTTGATGGGCGCGTTGCGCTGACACTGATATTTGATGATGTGAATGAGGCTTTGCCAGAGATTGCCGCCGATGTGGGTGCTTGGTTTTTGGATGGATTTACGCCATCGAAAAACCCCGATATGTGGAGCCAGAACGTATTTAACGAGATGGCGCGATTATCCCATGATGGGACAACATTTTCGACATTCACGGCGGCAGGGTTTGTGAAGCGTGGGCTAATGGCCGCAGGCTTTAATGTCACAAAACAAAAAGGGTTTGCGCACAAGCGCGATATGCTGACAGGTGTCTTTAAGGGCGAAAAAAAACGTAAAATACAAAATGCAAAACCATCCATCCTTATTCAAGGCGCAGGATTGGCAGGGTGCGCGGCGGCGTATGTTTTAAAGCAATATGGTTTTAAACCTGTTCTGTATGACCCCAATGGAATAGCCCATGGGGCATCGGGCAATGACACGGGGTTGATAAACCCAAGATTCACAGCCTTTCGTGATGGCGTTTCCGATTTTTATACGGCAGGGTTTGCGCAGACGGTGCGCGTGCTTTCAGCTATGGATGACATTGACTATAAGGCGTGCGGCAGCATTCATCTGGTGAATGATGAGGATAAGCGCAAACGTTTTACCCGCACGATTGAAAACTGGAATTGGCATTCCGATCACATGAAATACTTATCAGCGCAGATGGCAAGCGAAGTCGCGGGCATTGCAGTGGAACATGACGCATTATATTTGCCGCAATCGGGGCAGGTGAATCCAGCCCAATTATGCCGTGCGTATGCTGAGGGCGTTGAAATGATTGAGGCCATAAAAGACGATTATGATGTGCATATTCTGGCCAAGGGCGCGGGGAGTATCGGGGATAACACGCTAAAAAATTTGCCCATTCACACAGTGCGTGGACAAATAACAAAAATTAAAGCGACGCCAGAAACAAGCCGTATGAATAGCAATATTTGTTATGGTGGATATATATCTGCACCAAGGGATGGTGTGCAAACGGTTGGCTCCACCTTTCAAAAATGGCTGAAAGACAGCGATGTGTCCGTGCAGGATGATGAAGACAATGTTTCAAAATTAAAGCAGCACATAAAAATATCTCTCGACTTGGAAATTGTAGGACGTCGTGCCTCACTTCGTACCGCCGCGCGCGACAGGTTTCCAATAATCGGGGCGGTGGATGAAGGTGGCAAAGTTCTGGTTTCTACGGCGCATGGATCCCATGGTATCGTGTCCTCGCTGGCGGGGGCGCATTTATTAGCGGATATTATCAGGGGCGGCCCCTGTAGTTTGTCAAAATCAACGATAGGATTCCTGCGCCCGCAAAGATTTCAAAAAACGAAAATAAGTTGCTGATGCACTGTGAATATCGTAAAAGTTAAGTCCTTTTGATTGGCGCGGGAAAACCGTCTTGAATTTTATGTTTCCAGTTCTGGCCTTTGTTCTAACAGCCGCAGGTTTGTGGGTGGGGCGTCTTGTTGCGTTGAAGGCAGGTTATGCGGACAAGCCTGGCGGTAGAAAAAAACATGACGCCCCTGTTCCGCCCATAGGCGGTCTTTTGGTTGTCCCCATATTTTTGCTAATGACAAACCTTGCAGGCGCGCAGGACATTGTGCCCTGGCCGTTGGCCGCAGGGCTGGTTGTGCTGATGGTGATGGGCGCTGTGGATGAAACGCGCCCTATCAAACCATTTTTAAAATTCGGGATTATGGTCTGGACATGCTGCTTTGTGGTTGTGTTTGGTGAGATGCAGATTGCGCAGCTTGGAAACCTTTTCGGTTTTGGTCTTGTTGAGCTTGGATTTATCTCCAAGGCTTTTACCGTGATGTGCCTTGTCTTGCTGATGAACTCCATCAATATGATGGATGGGGTGGATGGCCTTGCGGGCGGGTTTTGCGCATTGGTGGCCTTATGGATGGCGATGGCCTGCACGAAAAACCATGCCGATCTGGCGCAGGTTTTATATATTTTGTTCGCGTGCATGGCAGGATTTCTGGTCTGGAACATGCGCTTTCCGTGGTTGTCTTCCGCCAAAATATTTTTAGGCGATTCGGGCGCATTGTGCCTTGGGCTATTGCTAGGATGGTTTGCTATAAAAACCACGCAAAGTGCGCACGCGCCTTTGGAGCCTGTGACCGTTATCTGGTTTATTGCCCTTCCCGTGATGGATGCCTTTGCGCTTTACATTGCCCGCTCTTCACGCGGGATAAATCCGTTTCAGGCAGATAGGCGGCATTTGCATCACCGGATTTTGGATGCGGGTCTTTGTTCGTCGCATGTTACGCTGATTATGCTTTCCTTGACTGCGTTTATGGCGCTGATGGCTTTGGTAGCGCAGGCGAAGGGTTTGCCAGATTATGTGCTGTTTTATGCGTGGCTTATGGTTTTTGTTATGCACACGGTGGGAATTATGCATCCGCGTGGATATCTTTACTTTGTGCGTGTCTTGAAAGCGCGCCTGAAATAGGCGGAAAACGCCTGTGAGCCTGTGCATAAGCTTGTGTATTCTTTGTTGAAATTCTTGACCAGCGGGCTAAAACTTTTAGCATAGGCTGTGAATTGTTCTGTCCCTTTTTCGCCCTAACAAAGGATTTTTTAAAATGTCCATTATGCCAAGTTTGCGCACCACCCTTATGATAACCATGTCTTCCTTGGTTTTGGCGGGATGCGGTTCTGCCGATTCAGGGTACAACCAAAAAGCACAAGCGCCTATGCCGCCGATTAAGGAGATGGATGCCGCCATGGCCAAGCCTGCGCCCATGCCCATGGCCAGCACGATGTCATCTTCTGATACGCTTACCCCCGTGGCCGCGAATCCTGCTTTGTCACCCCAGCAAGCCCTTGCGCCCGTTTCTGCCACAAGTGCGGACGAGCGTATTGCGCAGCTGGAACAGCAGGTGTCCTCACTGCAGGCGGATTATCAACGAATTATGCCAGCCTTCGCCAGCCTGAACACAACCAATGAGCGCATCCAGACTTTGCTGGACGAGTTGGAAACCAACGGCAAAATTCCTCCCGCCGCGAAAACAGTGATGGTTGCACCCAAAGCCGAGCCTGCCAAACCAGCCATGATAGTCGCCGCTTCCGAAGAGGGACAGGCCTTGATGGCGCAAGATGCTGCGCAGCCCGATGAAGCTGCCGCGAAGGTAGCCCCTGCGGCGGCCTCGCAAATGCCTCAGGCTGCGGCGGCTATGGCTGCTGATAATGCTGTGACATCCGTGCGTATTGGCGAGCATGGGTCCAAAACACGCGTGGTGTTTGATTTGGCTTCAGGTAAAAAACCTGTTTTTACCTATGACCTCGACAATGCAGAAAAACTGCTGATGGTGGAAATGCCCTCGGCTTCATGGTCTGGCAAGGAATCAGGCAAGCCCAACTCTCCTTTGAGTGCGGGTTGGAATAGCCAGAAGTCTGCCTCAGGAGGTTCTGCCGTGGCCATCCAGCTGAAGAAGGATGCTAGAGTGCTTTCGACAGAGTTCTTAAAGGCCGAAGGCAAGGACCCTGCCCGTCTGGTCATGGATATTGCCTCTGGAAGTTAAGGTTTAAAAATATATGTATTTTGGCGAAGGTTTTTCCAATGCCCTTCGTATATGTAAGCAGATATAAAGTTTAACCCACGCAAAAGAGGACTAACATCATGAAAAAATTATTGATTTTGACTGCAGCCTTGTTGACCCTGCAAGCCATTCCTGCTCTGGCGGAAGACAAAGCCCCTGTGGACGGCGCCCATAAACGTGGTGAGCACCCCATGTTTGCCGAGCAGGACGCCAACAAGGATGGCACTGTAAGCGAAGAAGAATTCCTGAATTTCGGCAAGAAAAAATTTGGCGAAATTGATGCCGACCACAATGGCCAAATCACGAAAGAAGAGGCACAAAAGCATCATGAAGCCCGCCGTGAAAAATGGAAAGAAAAGCGTCAGGAAATGAAAGCCAAGCGCGGCGAGATGAAAGAAAAATCTGAAGACGCGCCTAAATCCGAGTAAGGGATTTTGATGGAAGGCCCTATGGGCTACAGCGATGAAACGGATGAAAGCCTGATGCGCGCCATAAAAGGCGGAAAACATCAGGCTTTTTCCATTCTGGTTCGGCGTCATACGGATCGTTTTTTTAAAACGGCCTACCGTCTGTGCGGACAGGTGCAAGAGGCGGAAGATATGGTTCAAAACGCTTTTTTAAAAATCTGGAACAACCCTTCTATCTGGAAAGAAGAGAAGGGCGCAAAATTTACAACATGGTTTTATCGCATTTTGATCAATCAGAATATTGACAGGATGCGCGCTAAAAAGCCCGTTGCGGTGGATGATGCCTATCTTCATTCTTTTGCGGATGATCGTACCACGCCTGAAGCGGCTTTGCTGGAAGCGCGTGAGCAACAACTGATCGAGCGAGCCTTGGGTTCTTTGCCAGAAAGACAAAGGACAGCTATTACGTTGTGCTTTTATGAAGAGCAGAGCAACGCTCAGGCCGCGCAGATTATGGGTGTAAAGGTAAAAGCTTTGGAATCTTTGCTGATGCGTGCGAAGGCAGGTTTAAAAGTATTTATGCAAGAAAATTCAGCAAGACAAAAGAGCAAGGAGGTGCGCCATGGAACATAGGCCAGACGATATTGAAACATTTATTATGAGCCGTGCGCCAGCGCCGCAAGCTAGCAAAGATTTGTCTGAACGTATTATCCATGCTGCCATGACATCCCCACGTCCAAAAACCATTTCATGGATAGAGCAATTGAGGCAGGCTTTTATTCTGCCAGTCCCCCGTATGGCCATTGCGGCGAGTGTGGTTGCATTGCTTGCGGTGGGTTTTAGCGGACATTTTAACACGCCTGTGCAAACGCATCAGGAAAAAACTGTCACGGATTATGAGTTTACAATGGTTTTGGATGTTTTTGACGACGAACAATCGTTGTAAAAGCCAGCTTAAGCCTGAGGAATTTCATCACGTTTGAATTGCGCATGACGCATACGCAGTGCTTCTATTTTATGCTTTGTGAGCGATGAATGACAGCGGGGGCAGGATACGCCTTCTTCATACTCTGCTGTGTCCTTGTCGCCAGGTTTTAGAGGGAATCTGCACCCGTAGCAGATATCATGGCATCCTTCGGCCAGGCCTTGGCCAACGGCCACACGGCGATCAAACACAAAACACTCCCCATCCCACATAGACTGGTCGGCGGGGATGGTTTCCAGATATTTCAAGATACCGCCATGCAGGTGATAAACTTCTTCAAATCCGTGCGCCAGCATATAGGCCGATGCCTTTTCACAGCGAATTCCGCCTGTGCAGAACATGGCAATTTTCTTGTTTTTTTCAGGGGTTAGTTCTTTTGCAACAAAATCTTTGAAGTCTGTGAATTTTTGAATGTTCGGGTCAATCGCGCCTTTAAAAATGCCAACGGCGGTTTCGTAATCATTGCGCGTATCAAGAACTGTAACATCGGGGTCTGCAATCAAGGCGTTCCAGTCCTCTGGCTTGACGTATGTGCCCACAATTTTTGTAGGGTTGGCCTCTGGCGCAGCCATGGTGATAATTTCTTTTTTGACGCGTACCTTCATGCGAAGGAAAGGCTTGCCCGTGGAGGAAGAGTATTTCAGCTCGCCCGATTTCACGCCCGCCACGCGGTCCAGCAGGGCAACGATATTATCAAGCTTTTGGCCGATGCCTGCGATTGTGCCGTTGATGCCTTCGGGGGCAATCAGCAGGGTGCCGCAAATGTCATTGTCAAGGCAAGCGGCTTTAATTTCGGCCTGCAATTTTGCAAGGTCGGTCAATTCAACAAAGCGATAAAGGGCGGCAACGGTCCACATGGGGCGTTTTATACGCAAAAGCGGGGTGGATTTCAATCTTTTGATGATTTTTTTAGAATCTTGCCAATAGCGTCTGTCACAAGGGCAATGTCAGCGGCGCGAAAGCCGCTGTTTTTATAGCAAAAGCCGATTTTGCGTGTGGGCGCGTTGGCTGCAAAGGGCCGCAGCGTAATGTTTTTAGGCAGCATGGCATTGTCCGTTACCGCCATTTCAGGCAAAAGCGTCAGCCCATAGCCCTGATGCACGAGCTGGATAATAGTCGATAGGCTGGCCGCGCTTAAGCTTTTCATGTCTTCTTTGGGGATGAAATTGCAAGCGGCAAGGGCGTGATCGCGCAGGCAATGGCCGTCTTCGAGCAGTAAAAGCTTTTCGACCTCCAAATCCTTTTGCGTGATGGTGCGTTTGTTTTTAAAGCTGTTGGGCGGTGCGGCGCAGACAAATTTTTCTTCAAACAGAATTTTTTGAGCAAAAGCGCCCGTGTCAAAAGGAAAAGCCATCAGCGCAAAATCAATACTGCCATCATGCAGGCGTTCTAACAATGTGGCCGAGCGCATTTCGTGGATATGGAGGTTTAACGCAGGCAATAATTTTTGAAGCGGTTTTAAAAAACGTGGCAGCAAATAAGGCGCGATGGTTGGGATAACACCCATGGTCAGCGGCCACGACAAGGGCGTTTTCAGGTTGTGGGCTTTGTGCGTTATCTCTTCCATCTGGCGTAAAATGGGGCGGGTGTCGCGGATGATACTTTCACCCAAAGGGGTAAAAGAAACGCGGCGTCTTTGACTGCGGTCAATGACAGGGCTTTGCAAAAGAGCTTCCATGTCCGCAATTCCGCCGCTTAAGGTGGATTGTGTGACAGAGCAGGCGTTTGCCGCCTTTTGGAAATTTTGATGATCCGCCAGTGCGATAAGATATTGAAGCTGGCGCAAGGTGGGGAGATTTTTCATCCATCGGTTTTATCATTTTTAATATTATTTTTCAATCGGAAAAAGCGATTTTAAATATCGGGAATCCCTGTTTGCTATTATAGGCAGGTGATGCGTATAGTCCTGACGACATTCAACAACAAACAAAAGGATAAAACCATGCTCGGTATAGGCGACAAGCTTCCCAATTTTTCAATCACAGGCGTAAAGCCAGGCTTTATGGCCCACGAAGAAAATGGCAACAGCGCGTTTAAGGACATCAACCAAGATTCGTTCGATGGGAAATGGAAAGTATTCTTTTTCTATCCAAAAGATTTTACATTTGTTTGCCCAACAGAAATCGTTGAATTTGCAAAATTGAATGGTGAATTCAATGACCGTGACTGCGTGGTTTTGGGTGGATCAACGGACAATGAATTCTGCAAATTGGCGTGGCGCCGTGAACACAAAGATTTGGCCAAGCTTGACCAATGGAGCTTTGCAGACACAAACGGATCTTTGGTTGATGGCTTGGGCGTGCGTGACAAGCAAAACGGTGTTGCATACCGCGCGACATTTATTGTGGATCCACATAATGTTATCCAACATGTGTCAGTAAACAATTTGAATGTTGGCCGTAACCCAAAGGAAACTCTGCGTATTTTGGATGGTCTTCAGTCTGATGAGCTATGTGCCTGCAACCGCCCTGTCGGCGGTGAGGGCATTGATGCGTCTGCCGAAGCAAAGAAAATTAAAATCGCGGCGTAGCTTTATCTTTTCCCATCGGCATCAGCCGCGTTGCGTCGAGCCGATGGGTTTTTTATAGGAGAATATTTAATGTCATTAGAAAATGTAAAAAACGCCATTCCAGATTACGCCAAGGATATTAAATTGAATATCTCTGGGCTTGCGAATGAAGATACATTGTCCGCCCAGCAATTTTGGGGTTGCATGATGGCGTGCGCTATGACGGGTGGAAATGCGTTTGTTATTCGTGAAGTTGCAGATGAAGCAGCGCAGAATTTATTGGCAGAAGCCATGAATGCGGCAAAGGCGGCGGCATCCATTATGGCCATGAACAATGTGTATTATAAATTTGTTGGGATGTCCGCCAACCAGGAATACAAAACCATGCCAGCAAAATTGCGTATGAACGTGATTGGCAACCCTGGTGTGGACAAAGGTGACTTTGAATTATGGTCTTTGGCTGTATCTGCCATGAATGGCTGTAAGTTTTGTGTGGACTCGCATGAAGCCCAGTTAAAAAACCATGGTATTGATTCTGCGAAGGTTCAAACGGCGGTGCGTATTGCCTCTGTCATGGCGGCGGCAAGTTCTATTTTGAATGCGCAAGACGCTATGAGTGACGCAGCCCAGATGTCGCAAGCGGCATAGTGTTGGAGAAATTAAAGAAAAGCCCCGTTTTGTGCAGGGCTTTTTTGTTACAGGCATTTCCCGCCGACATCTTTGAGTGGCATGCAAAACAGTCCTCCATCTTTTCCATCCGCATCCGCAAAGCAGACAACGGGGTAGCCGTCAGGTTTGCAAATAGAATAAATCCCCGCGACGGTGAATTGGCGTTTAAGGGCGCCATCACCGCAACTGGCCAAGGTGGCGATGCTTATAAGTGCCAAAAGAATGAGGAGGGGCTTTTTCATGTTTGCTAGGCCGTATGCTTTGCGCCCATGGCGCCACGTACCATGTTTGTGAGGTTGCGGGAAAAGGCTTCATCCAGATTCTGCCCGCTCATCAAACGGAAGATAACGGGGCCCAAAATAACGTCAATCGCAACTTCGACGTCCACGCCAGTGTCAAACGTGCCGTCCTGTTTTCCTTTTTGGATGTAGTAAGCCAGCGAATTATAACGGTCTTGAAAAAAGTTTTTAACCAACGCCTTGAGAATTTCAACATCGCCTTGGCATTCGCCTATAATTTCCGCAACGATACGTCCGTTTTTGCCTGTAAGCTGACGCACCAGTTTTTCAATTTGCCCTTTGATGCCTTCAAAGGCGTTGTCGGCCTGGGGCATAAAGTTTTGAAATCCTGGCTGTGTAAACACGGCTTCCATGACAACGGATTGTTTGTTTGGCCACCAACGATAGATGGTTGTTTTTCCAACTCCTGCTTTTTTTGCAATGGCTTCGATAGAAACCTTGTTAACAGACATGTGCGTAAGCAAACGGCGCGTAGCGTCTAAAATGGCGCGGCGGCTCTCTTCTGAACGGGGACGGCCAGCTTTAAATTCATGTTCTTTTTCAGGCATAGGCTGTGTTGCGGAGACCTGCATGGGTGATCCTTTCAAAAATTATTTTTGTGTTTATACGATACGGGTAGTTTTAATTCAAAACACATGAAAGACGCAAATATTTCATCGCGGTTATCCACAGTCTCTTGGAAAGGATTGAAAAACTAGGAGGGTTTTTTCTGGTTTGTTTTATAGGCAGGCTTGGCAGGAGGCAGGGTTGTCATGCCGCCCACGGCGTAGGTGCGTTCACGCAAATGCTGCACAAGCGCATCTTTGTCTTTAAGGCCCTCAAGGTCTGAAAATGGAATCACATCGCCTATCTCAACGCCCAGTCTGCTGCCGATTCTATCCGCGACTTCCTTTAAGAACATGGCAAGGCGCAAAGTGGGGGAAAAGAGGCTGACCAGCTGAAACAGGCGGCTGTTCTGCCCCTCAAAGAAGAAAGGCACAACACTTGATTTTCCCTCCTGAATGAGGCGGCCAATAAAGGGCTGCCACGCAGTGTCTTGGGCCACTTTGTCTTTCCATGTGGGAATGGTGGACACACCGCCTGCGGGGAAGACAACAATACAGCCGCCATTTTTTAAAATCTCGCGGGCTTTTTTACGGGTATCAAGATTGATGGCCAGGGCTTCGGGCGTTTCAGAAAAATCAATCGCCAGCAAATCATCCGCTGCTTCTGGCGCTTTGCACAAAACAGAGTTGGTCAACACTTTAAAATCCGGACGTACACGCTTCATTAACTGCGTGATAACCAGACCATCCAGAACGCCGTAAGGATGGTTTGCCACCACGACAAGCGAGCCTGTTTTGGGAATGGCATCCAGCTTGTCTTTGGCATAGTTGACATTTATATCAAGCTTTTTCACGGCAGCATCCCAGAAGTTTTCATGCAGGGCAGGGTCTTCTTGTGTGTACTCGCGATATAAGCTCCAGATTTTTATCTGTCCCGTTAGTTTTTCAATGGTTTTAATAACAAGCTGCTGCACCAGTGTCTGGTGGGGCGTTGAGTAGGTGAATGATTTGGAATCGAGCATGTCTTATTGTTTCATCTTTGCTTTAAAAAATCTTTATCATCTCGTGGGCAGGTTTCCATCGCGGTTGCTGGGCATATTGTGCGATGCGTGCAAATAAGTCAAAAGACATTCTTTGATAATCATAATAACTGTTCACAGAGTCTTTTTAAAACTTATAATCCATTGAAAAACAATGAAAATTAATACCTTTAAAAGCTTTCATTTGTCAGGAACTAAAATTCGTGGAATAAGTTTTCTGAATGTGCCCTGCACAAAATAAAAAAAACAAACCTGGTGTAGAGAAAAGAGGGAATGATGGAAGTCTGGATATTGTACGCGGACGATATTGAAGGCAATGCGGATTTGGCGCATGAAGTGCGCAGGTTCAGGACGGAATCTGAACGCATGGGTATCACCCTTAGAATATACAACCCCGCCGACTTTGATTTGATTGTTGATGAAAACACACGCGATTCTGTCTTGATAAAAGGCAAACCCGTATCACTGCCTGACGTGGTATATCCTTACTTCAACCATCATGAGCATTCTTACTTCTCGCTGGCTATTGTCCGCCAGCTAGAGCGTATGGGATGTCTTGTTTACAACCGGGCTGAAACCATAGAGATGGTGCGCGATAAATTGCACACCCATCAGGTTTTAGCGGAAAAGAAAATACCCTCTCCTAAAACAATGCTGGCCAAACTGCCCGTTGATGATGACATGGTGAGTCTGGTGGATAAAACCCTAGGCTTTCCTGTGGTGGTCAAAACGTTGCGCGGTGCTCTGGGGTCTGGCGTTTTTTTGATTGAAGATGCCAAAGCTTTTAAAAACCAGATGGACCTTCTTGCAGAAACCAGCCCTGATGCGCAGCTTATTTTTCAGGAATTTGTTGAGGCCTCCAAAGGGCGCGATTTACGCATTTTTGTCGTCAATGGCGAGATGATAGCCTCTATGGAGCGTCGCGCCAAAGAAGGGGACTTCAAGGCAAATTACAGCAATGGTGGCTCTGTCCATGCGTTCCCCGCAGACAAGGCGGCTATTGATATTGCGGTGAATACAGCGCGTGCCCTGAACATCGAGATTGGCGGCATTGACCTTCTGTTTTTAAAGGGCAGTGGTTATACGGTGTGCGAGGCCAACACGTTCCCTGGGTTTAAGGGCTTGGAAAAGGCATCGGGAGTGAATGTAGCGGAGAAGATTTTAAAGTCGATGGAAAAATCGCTTAAAGGTCACAAGACCAAGAGATCCGTTCAAACAACCATTACGGGCGTATCTTCGACGCAGATTTTGTGTGGCGATAAAATTTCATGTGCGTTTAGAAATGTGAAATCATTTTTTTCAAAGATGTTTAAGGCGGCTTAGATCTAGAATCTTTTTGGTGCGGGGTCTATTTCCACCATGCGCCCACTGCGAAACTCCAAAACAGCCAGCCCGCGTTCTGCCATGCCGTTTGTTTGAAAACGGACAATACCATCAATGCCTGCAAAGCCCGCGGGGTTTGTCAGGCTTTGGGCATCAAAGGCAGGGCCTGTGCCGCGCGTTTGTCCAAGTTTCCCCAAAGCCACGCTCAGGGCTGTGGCATCATAAGCCAGTGAGGCTATCCGTATGGGTGCTGACCCATAGGTGGATTTATATTTTGTTTCAAACCCTGCGCGCAAAGATGGTGATGGAGCGGCAAACCATGCGCCGTTCATAACAGGGCTTGTGGCAAGGCGATCATCATCCCAAAGCCCCGTTCCCAGCTTTCGCAAAGTGGGAGGTGTCTTGGCGGCAAGACTTGCAAGACTTTGCCCGCCAGCTGGAATAAAAACGGAATCATGGGAGGGAAGAGGCGCGGCGGCGCGATTGGCGGCAAGGCCATAACGGCGGGCGGATTGTTCAAACGCCGAAGAGGCCGAAAGCCCGTATGTGTCCTGACCAGACAGGATGGCCGTGCTTTTCAAGCCGCGCGCGGCAGCGAAGGCCGCAATTCTGTCCACTTGGCCAAAGGGCAAAAAGCCCATGATGAAAGTATTGTCGCCTGCCAGCGTCCAGTCCGTGGAAAAGGCTATGATGTTGATATTCTGGCCAGCGGTTGCGGATTTTACGCTGCGCACCTCTTCGGCAAACAAGGGGCCAAGTATAATCTGTGCGCCTTTGGACAAAGCAGATGAGGCCGCCATAGCCGCGCCGCCAGGTGTGCCAGCGGTATCAAAAGGCATCAGCTCAAAATTGTCATATCCCGTATCAAACACCGCCAACTGCGCTGCTTGCAACATGGATTGTCCCAGCGCGGCGTTGCTTCCCGATAGCGGGAGCAAAATGGCGACTTTGGTTGAAACATCCGCCTGTTGTGCGGGGCGGGCGGCCATGGGCACAGCGCCGATGGCGGGTGCATTTTGGGTTTGATTGTTTGACCAGACGGCCTTGTTAGAGGCTCCTGTACAACCGCCCAGCACAACCAACGCGGCTGTCAGGACAAGGAATGCGGGAAAAAGCGAATAAAAGCGGTGAAAGAGTGTCATGCTCCTGTTATTCTCCATGATCAAAGTGAGATATATGATGAAATCCGACACTACACAAAAAGATCGCCGTGCGCCAGAAGAGGTTTCATTAAAACCCGGGCTTTATCTTGTGCCAACGCCTATAGGGAATCTGCGGGATTTGACGTTTCGTGCGCTTGATGTTCTGGCGGGCGCGGATTTGGTTGTGTGTGAAGACACAAGGGTTACGGGAAAACTTCTCAAAGCGTTTGGCCTTAAAAAATCCATGCGTGTCTATAATGACCACGCCACCGAAAAAGACAGAAACGCGATTGTAAAAATTATTGAAGAGGGGGAGTCTGTTGCGCTTGTCAGCGATGCGGGCACGCCCTTGATTTCAGACCCGGGTTATAAGCTCGTCCGCCAGATTATAAAAGAGGGGCATGAGATAACGGCACTGCCAGGGGCGAATGCGTTGTTGCCTGCATTACAGCTTTCGGGTCTGCCATGCGATGCGTTTACGTTTGTCGGGTTTTTGCCCGCACGTTCTGGCCCGCGCAAAGCCATTTTGGAAAAATGGGCGGGACAGGCGGGCACGTTGATTTGTTATGAAACTGGGCCACGGCTGGAAGAATCTTTAAAAGACATTCGCAAGGTTCTGGGCGATCGCCCTATGGCCATAGCCCGTGAGCTAACAAAACTTTATGAAGAGGTGCGGCGTGGGCGCGTGTCCACACTGCTTGAAACCGTTGAAACGGACGGCGCACCCAAAGGCGAAATTGTTTTGATTATAGGTGAAAACAAGGGTGAAGAAATTCCCAATGACACGATAGAAGGACAGTTGAAAGAAGCTTTGAAAACATTGTCTGTTCGTGATGCGGCGGAGATGGTGTCCGTGGCCACAGGCAAACCCAAAAAGGCCATTTATATGCTGGCGCTTAAATTATCTGGTAAGGCTTGAGCCATGGAGCAAAAGGAAAAAACCTATGACCGTGGAATAATGGCCGAAGGCGCGGCAGAGATATTCTTGCGTGCCAAAGGCTATAAAATTTTGGAGCGGCGTTACCGTACCAAGGTGGGCGAGGTTGATATTATTGCGCTGGATGATGATTATATTGTTTTTATAGAAGTCAAAGCACGGGCAACACTGGATGATGCGCTTTTTTCTATCACGCCTAAAATGCGCGGTAGAATTTCGGATGCTGCCATGGCTTTTTTGTCAGAGAATCCTAATTATACAATGCGCCCTATGCGCTTTGATGTGATGGCGGTGAAGCTGCCCTTTACCATTCGTCACATGGAAAATGCCTTTATGGAATGAAAGTGAGGACAAAGATGGGCTTGGACAGACGCAATTTTTTGGCAGGAAGTGCCATGGCGGCAGGGGTTGTTGTGGCATCCCCTTATCTGAGTGGAAAAGCCATGGCTGCGGCGCCTGTTTCCAGCGCGGGCAATGTCGGTTATTACCGCACCATGGTGGGTGATATTGAAGTGACATCTCTTTTGGATGGCGGGATGACGCTGGGTGATTCCCTGATGCTTAATGTCAAGGAGTCTGATCTTGAAAAGGCCAGAGAGGATAATTTTATAAAGGCGGGAAAAGAATTTCCAGCTTATGTGAACGCTTTTGTCATTAACACTGGCAAGAAGATGGTGCTGGTCGACACGGGGGCGCGAGGCATGGCTGAAACCTTAGGGCATGTATCAAATAATTTGATCGCGGCGGGGTATAGTGCGGATATGATTGATGAGGTTATTATCACGCACGCGCACCCTGACCATACGAATGGGTTGCTTTCGTCTTCAGGCGCCATGGCTTTTCCCAAGACAAAGGTAAAAATTGCAGCCAGAGAACTTGCCTATTGGTTTGATGATAAGGCGATGAGCGCAGCGGGCGAGAAAAAACAAATGTTTGACTTTGCCCGTACGAACTTAAAGCCCTATCAGGACAAAGGACATATTGAAACATTCCAGTCAGGCGCGGATTTGGGCGGCGGTATTTCCATGGTGGATTTGCCTGGCCACACACCTGGCCATAGCGGCGTGCGTGTGTCTGATGGCGCGGCGCAGATGCTGATTTGGGGCGATATTGTTCATGTGCCAGCCTTGCAGTTCGTCCACCCTGAGGTATCTATTGCTTTTGATGTGGATGTTGATGGCGCACGCGCCTCACGGCAAAAAATAATGGCGCAGGCGGCGCATGACAAAATACGGGTGGCGGGCATGCATTTGTGTTTTCCAGCCGTAGGCCATGTGGCACAGCACGGCAGCGGATATGACTTTATCCCGCAAATGTGGGAGATGTCCTCATAAAATTATTCCTTAAAAAAGTCAGATTTCAATTTTAGGGTTATGGACAAATCACCCGTTCGGGGGATACTTTTAA
The DNA here is from genome assembly GCA_963204715.1 of Pseudomonadota bacterium. Lineage (GTDB taxonomy): Bacteria > Pseudomonadota > Alphaproteobacteria > Micavibrionales > Micavibrionaceae > Micavibrio_A. Next base: position 24,101 of record CAUJHK010000014.1, read on the forward strand.
AACAGCAGACAACATAGGCACAGCATGAAAACGGTATTGATAGCATTGTTAGGATTTTCTCTTTTAAGCGCATGTACACCGCTGGGCATGGCCACAGGCGCGGCGGCGACGGCAGGAACGGCTGCTTCAAAAGAAGGCGGCATTGGCGGCGCTATCACCGATGCGTCTATCAAAGGCTCTATCAACGAAGCGTGGTTTCGATACAATGTCGATACGTTTGCCAAGCTTTCGACAACGGTGAACCAGGGGCGCGTTCTTCTGACGGGAGTTGTTCAAAACCCTGAAGACAGGGTAGAGGCTGTACGCCTTGTCTGGCAGGTGAAGGGCGTCAAGCAGGTTATCAACGAAATCCGCGTGGCGGACAGCGAGGGCGTGAGCGGGTTTGTGCGCGACAACTGGATTACGACGCGTCTTCGCACGGCCATGACATTTGAAAAAGGCATCCAGTCCTTGAACTATTCGATTGATACGGTGCAGGGCGTTGTTTACCTGATGGGTGTTTCTATGAGCGAAGGGGAGCTTAACAAGGTTATGTCCCTTGCGCGCACCATCCCGAATGTCAAACAGGTGGTCAGCTATGTCAAAATGGTGGGAGAGCCTATTACGCCCACCACAGTGACGCAGTGATATTTGATGCCAAAAATATTTTAATCAAAAACGGAAGCAAGGCAGATTCCGACATCAATCTTTTTCATTGTGCGCTGGCATTTTGTGCAGGCGACCATGAAGGGATTTCGACGGACCGATATCTCAACCACATTAACAAACTGGTGGTGGATGTGGGAGATCGGTATATCGCGCTTTTGAATGCGGGGGCGCAGGATGATGCAGGTACGCGCCTTGCCGCGCTTAAACACATCTTGCACGACCGCGAAGGTTATACGGGCGATAGTGAAACCTATGATGATTTGCAAAACGCCGATATCATTCGCGTGATAGACAGGCGAAAGGGCATGCCGATTGCACTCGCGGTTTTATACATTCACATAGCGCGCGCCAATGGCTGGGATGTGGATGGTTTAAACTTTCCAGGCCATTTTTTGTGCCGAATTCAAAAAAACTCCACGCGGCTTATTTTTGATGTGTTTGATGGATGCAAAACAATGGAAGCGCCAGACCTGCGTGCTTTGTTAAAAAAATTTCGCGGGGATGGGGCAGAGCTTTCGGCTGATTTTTATCAGCCATGCAGCAATCGTGACATGCTCTTTCGACTCCAGAACAATATCAAGCTTCGTTTGATAGAACTGGAAGAGTATCAAAGCGCACTGGAGGTGGTGGAAAAGATGCGCCTTTTGGATGCGGATGAATACAGGCTGTTTTTGGATGCGGGGATTTTATACCTCAAGACGGGGCGCAAGAAAGAAGCAAGGGATATTCTGGAAAAGTATGAGGCCAGCGCGGCGCAGGCCGCCGATAAATATGATGCCAGACGCCTGATTGACGAAATCGGTGATGTATAGCGACGCACTCATCTGTCCTACAATCAAGGCAAATTGTGAATAGATTATGACATTGTTATGTGCCCCCTTGTCTTGGAAGGCAAGGGGTTATACAACGAATAAGAATAAAACCGAATCACGGTTCGTAAGTATTATTTTCACGCCAACATTTTTATTTTAAGGAGTTCTTCCCCATGCTCGTCCGTTTACTTACCATTGCACTTTTGACCGTATCGGTCGCAGCTTGTTCTTCCACAAAAGATGAAGGCGCGGATGGCGCTGTAACCGTTGGCGAACGTCAGGACGGCCAAGGCGGCCCTCTTGATGGGACAGGCGTTTACGGCTCTGGCAACGGCTCTATTGATGGCACAGCCGTACCAGGCTCTCAGCAAGACTTGGCGACCAACGTGGGCGACCGCGTTTTCTTCGCTTATGACAGCTCTGACCTTGCCCCTGAAGCAACGGACACTTTGAACCGTCAGGCAGAATGGTTGAACCGTTATCCAAACCTGCAAATCACGGTTGAAGGTCACTCCGATGAACGCGGAACACGCGAATATAACATCGCCTTGGGTGATCGCCGCGCAAACGCTGTGAAAAACTACCTTGTTTCCATGGGTGTTTCTGCTGCCCGTGTGAACACAATCAGCTACGGTAAAGAACGTCCAGCTGTTGTTGGTACGGATGCCTCATCATGGGCACAAAACCGCCGTGGTGTAACAACCGTACAGTAATGTAAACAACGAAACGATTGATCAATGTTCAATAAAAACGTTTCAAAAAACAATGTAAGGGCACAAAGGAACATTCCTTTGTGCCTTTGCCTATTGGCAGGATGTGGGCTTTTGGCCATCCTTCCGGCCACAAATGCGCAAGCACAATCAAATGATGTTTTAAACCGTTTAAAGCGCATTGAGAACGAAGTCGATACGTTAAACCGCGCCGTATATAAGGGCGAAAAACGCCCACCCGTTGCGCAAGAGTCTATTGACGCTTCCGCCAATGCCGAATTGCGCTTAAACCGCATGGAAGAAGAGTTGCGCAACATCACAGGCAAGCTGGAACAGCAAGCCTATGACAACCAGCAGCTACAGCAAAAACTGGATGCTTTGGAACAAGACAGCCGCATGCGCCTTGATACGCTGGAAGCACAGGCGCGCGCAGGTGGCAATGCTGGCATTACGCCAGCCACTACACCGCAGCCTATGATAGACACCAACACCGTTCCGCCCCCAGGCGTCATGCTGGATGAAAACGGACAGGCCATACCCAAGGTTTTGCAGCCAGAAAACGCGGAGGCGCAGAGTGCCACATCAGATACATCTGACGCCGCAAGTCTTTATGAAAGTGGTTTTGCACAAATTAAAGCGAATGATTATGACAGCGCCGAAAAAAGCTTAGCAAAATTTATGAAGGATTATCCCACGCACGCGCTGGCGCCCAATGCGCTTTATTGGCTGGGCGAAACATATTATGTGCGTAAAAATTACGACAAGGCATCGCGCACCTTTGCCGAAGCCTATCAAAAAT
>CAUJHK010000015.1 GCA_963204715.1 Pseudomonadota bacterium
CGTGCCCGCATGCCCAGTCAAAAACACTGAAACTGTTGCATTGAGCGTGATTGTTCCCGTGGTCGCACTGGGGGTTATTGTGACTGTGCTGTCCGCAAACTTATAGTATGGCTGTTGCACCACGTTGTTTTCAGTAAAAAACTCCCAGTCTTGTAAAACAAAAACACCAAACGCATTGCGCAAGAGCCTTTTGGGTGGAACGTCGGGGTGCGTGAGCAGCAAAGTATCCGCGCTTTGCGTCCAGCAAAGTTGTGAAATTTGCGCAAAACTCCATGGGGAGGATACGGCCTGCACATGGATGCCGTTGGAATATACGTCAATCAGGTTGTTTGTGATGGCCAGCAAATAGGTCTGGTCTGTGTTAAACTCAAAGGAAATTAAACGACCATTGCCTGCCAGCGTATCCACATACATAAGTCCTGATCTGCGTTTAATACCACCTGTCGGGTAGATAAAAAGATTCCGCAGTTTCAAAGCGCCGTTTTCATAGGCGCGCAAATCTCCGCGTCCCAGCAAATCACGACTGACCTCTCCTGCTGTAAAGTTTGTCTTTATCTGTCTTAGTCTTGTCATGGCCCATTATCCCCGCACGTCAATGAGTGAAAAATTTTCTATTTTGTTGGGTGAATCCTGCTGCGCATCTATCTGCCGCGCCTTGGCATATTCGCCTTCCGCAATCCGGTAGAGCGCATCAGCCCGTGATGTATTTTCCGTGATGGGTATGCAAAGTTCTGCCGACAGCCTTGTTATCAACGCCATATCAAAATAAGGCGGAAAATCCTGCTCTTGCGGCCTGTAAATATAAGACAGCACAACTTCTTCAGAATTTGTATGAAGAGTGTTTTGATATATGCGGTAGTTAAGCCCGCGTCCCCTGCCACCCGCGCCTGCCGAAATGCCCCGCAGAAAATCATTGGGCAGTTGAAACGCATTTTGATAGTCCGCCAGCGGGCTTTGTGAAAGCTTGGTCAGGCTTATCTGCGCGCAGGCAAAACTCCATGGATAGGCCGAAAGAAGCGCATCGCGCGTTGGGCCATAAAGCGCGCCCGCTATTTCAGACTCTGCCGTCCCGTCAAGGAAAGAGGATATGGGCGCAGCGCCCAAGCGAATGAGCGCGCGCGAGCACAAGGCCACGTCGTTTAAAGCCATGGTAAAAACTCCTAAAAATATGTGATAAAAAAATGAACAAAAAAAAGCGACCCACAGGGCCGCCTTTAAACAAAACTTTAAATTATATAGTTACGCTGCCAGCTGCATGCCCATGATGGAAGGGCGGCGCGCATTGCGTGCAGAAAAAGGAACAACAGCCGCACCAAACTCCTGCCTTAGTTTTGGCGCCGATTTTGTGTTGTTTGCGAACAAACCCCCTGCCATAACATTGCCAACGGCACGTGCCTCAAACTCTGTCCCTGACACCAGAACACCTTTTGTTGTCAGTTTTGTTAAAGCATCGATACCTGCATTTGAAAGGGAGTCTGCAAGGCGTGTTTCCTTGTTTATATCTTCGACAAATTGAAGGCCAGAAGCATCCTTGAGAGATTCTTCTTTTAAGCCACTAAAAGGTACAAGAAACAAAGCCATGTTGGGCGTACATCCGTAAAACTTGTTGTTTGTTAATAAAAGATTAATAGCAAAACTGGCGAAGAAAAGGCAAATGGAATCTTTTATCATATTGAAAATAAACAATATTTTTAAGATTGCCCTTTTGTTGCCACACTCTAAAAATCACGAATCCCTAATATAGGGGGCGCGCCCCCGCGTCCTTTTTAAAGAATGCGGGAGCGGCCATCGCGAAGCGATCAGATAGAAAAAGCGGACTTATGGCGAGAATACTCCTCCATAAAAAAGATGGGGATTTATGTGCCTCAAGCCAACTTCACAAATGACAGGCTACGTAAAGATTAGACGTAGACCACCACAGTGACTGCGCCGCCACTGATTGCCGTCACAATATAGAATTTTGTGGACGGAGTACCATCTGTATCGAGGTTCACGATCATTAGATCACCCACTTGCATCATATCAACCGCATTGTTGAAATAACCTGCTGTTGTAACAGACGAGTCAACCGTCTTATAATGCCATAGGGTAAAGTTGTTTGCGTATGCCAGAACGCTTAAATCGGATAATTTTAAAGCCATAATTTATTTCTCCTTATTAATCTGGCGTTTCATCGCAGTTGATAACCACGACACCACCCGCATCAATAAGCGCCGCGCCTTGCGACATCATATTGTTGACGAAGTGTGCCGCGCGATCACCATGCCAGCTGATGTCGGTTTGAACATCAGAGCCTGATGCATGACCGACCGCTGTTTTGTGATAGAAATAGCAAGAGCGAATGTCTTGAGAATCTATCGGCAAACCTGAATGGGGAATCCAGATTGTACCTAGCCATGATTTGGCTTGCGTGACCGTATTGTATGGCAGGTTGGTTGCACCAACATAGTCTGCACTGGAAAATTCAGGAATGGACAAAAGTTCTGTCCACTGCTTCCAGCCAATAACCGCAAAACGCTGCATATCATCTGGAATATCGTTTTTGCCAAACAGCTCAAACGCCTCCATGATTTTTGTTTTGGTCAAACCTACGTTGGCTTCTGGAACAACATAGGTCGCCGCAGTTTTTAGAGCATTAATGATAAGCTCATCTGTTTTGCGGCCCAATGCGTTTGCTCCAGCCCCCGCTATCACCTGACGTTTAGGGATGTTGGTTTTCAGCTCGTTCAAACGATCTACCCAGTCACCGGCATAAAAATCTTGCAAAGTGCATTCAATGTTTGAATGCGCAAGATTCATAACCGGCACCATGCCGTGTGTGGATTTTGTTGAAGCAACGCCTTTTCCGACTTTTTGAAAGACGGTGGACGCTCCTAGAACATTGTTGATGGATCTCACTGTGTTTTTCAGCTTAGATCCCTGACGTTGATAGGCCTCATGCACTTCGCGCTCGAACTGCTTGATAAAGGCCTGATCTATGGTTGTAGCCATGATTTACCTCAAAAGTTAGGTGTTGAAGGGAAAGCCAGCCACAGGGGTTATCCCCATTTTTTACAAAAAGGGCCCTTTGAATGCTGTTACTGGTAGAATATGCGGGCGATGAATCGTTCTCCGCGAAACTGGTTATAAAATCCAGGTCAGTTGGTTAACAAAGACGCACGTCTGGTGTTAACTATAACAATATAGGATTATTTTCTTATATTGTCAATAAAAATTGGTGTATTTTCTACAAAAACATTGAAAAATCTTTTTTTAAAAGCACATTCTGATGTACGATTTCATTAAGGCATAAAAATAAGAAATAAAAATGAAAAGAAAACCAGCATGAACAACGCCCTCGAAAAAGAACACGTAACCAAACGCAAATCCCCCCGCAGATCGGCAGAGAATTGTGTATCCATGATTGATGGCCGCGCCTACCCCGTTTTTAACTGGAGTGATGGCGGCATGCTCTTTCAGGCAGATGACCGTCTGTTTTCTCTGGGCGCGCCTGTTGATGTCACCATGAAGTTCCGCCTTTCTGGCAAGATAGTTGATATTCCGCATCGTGGCCGCATTGTACGAAAAGCGCGTGACAAGCTGGCCGTTCAGTTTGAGCCTTTGACCCGCGAGATAAAAAACAAATTCAAGCGCGTTCTGGATGATCTGGTTGCCAGCGAATTTGCCGAATCCCAAATGGTGTAATTTTAAAAAGATTCAAAAAACCCCCGTTTTCATAGCGGGGGTTTTTTAGTTTTATCGTTTTCCGTAGAGCTTTTGAAAACCTTCCGTCACTTTTGCAACAAAGGATGGGTCTTGATCGCGCCAATATTTTGGATCACGCATCATGGACTGCAATTCCATCTCGCCCTGTTTTGCGCCTTTTGCTTCGGATTGTCCAGCAAGGCCAGGCTCTTCCCCCTTCATCATACCGTACAGCGCAAGCACGCCTTCGTACGAAGATGATAGAGTTTCAAGAACATCTGCAGGCAAAGATTTTTGGCCAAAGGCCAAAAGCTGGCGTGAAATTTCCTGCCATTTTTCTGCGCCGCCAAAATGGCTGGTCAATTTTTCAATCTCACGCTCCGCGCTGTAGTCGGCTGCAATTTGAAAGACCAGAGGCACAAGCTTTTCTGCCGCAAGATCATATACAACCTGCACTTGTTCATTCGTAAATCCCTTCTCATGGAGCTTTTTGTTCATCTGCGCATCCACGCCAAAATATCCGTGGTCGCAATTGATGCAATATTCATCAGGTGATTTTGGAACGCTTGGAATTTTCGACATTCTTTTTTCAAGCTCGGAATAGGATGTCAGAAGAGATTCAACTTTCAAATCTCCTGTTTGTGGGTCTTTAAATTTTTCGGGTATGGATAGTGTTGATGTCATTTTTTTACTCCTTTTAATGAATGAAAATTATTGTGTTCTGCCGCGGTCAATCATGCGCAAAATAGTTGCTACCATGGACCTCTGGCCTTCCATATAGCGCAACTGGTCGTCAGTTGTGTTCACGCCTGCCGCGCGGTGAAATGTCATGACCTGCAAAAAGGCCAAAACTTTTTTTCCATCGTCTGAAGAAAACAGCCGCGTAAAACAGCGGTCCATCTCTTTTTGCTCAAGCTTGGACACGTGGTTTGAATAAACCAGCGAGGATTCAACCTCTGCCATAGGCGTCGTTTTAGGGAATATCATTTTTTACAATCTCCTTTACAATTAAATCACTGGGGACACCCAATGCCTCCCCTAAAAACACGGCCGTTCTGTGCGCATCCACGGCGCTTGTCGCGCCCATGGCCTGAACAGAATTGACCCATGTGAGAATATTTTGAACGCCTCTTTGTGCCTGCGTGCGTGCAAGCGGCGACCTGTAATCCAGCGCGACAAAGCGACCATCCAGCGCAATGTCTGGAATCTCACCACGGCGGCGCAAAATGCTGTAGGCGCGGCGTATCATAGGGGTTAAAAGCTCTGATTGCAGACGGCCATAGGTTGCGCCCAAAAGCAAGGCAACCTCGCCTGATCTTTCTAAAACTTCGGTTGCGGTCATGCGCTTGTCAGAAATTTGCCCAAGCTTATCTATCAACAAGGAATGGCGAATGCGCGCACGCAAATCATCCAAAATTATCTGCGATACATCAAACCGCCCTGGCATTTCCAATGGTTTTAGCCCTTGGGAGCCAACCGCCTTTGGGATAATCGCACCAGGCACAAGTTCAATATTTGCAGGGTTTAAAACCCCGTCATCATCCGCCTGCCAGATACCCGTAACGGCGATGGATGAGTTTTTAAGAATAAGCTCCACAACCTTGTTGGCGGTCTTTATGTCTGGCAGTGACTTCATGACTGGAGATCTGCCATATAGATCACCTGGAGATTTCATCCAGCGAAACGCAATACAAGGAGATGTTGAAAACCGCCCTGATAAAAGCTCAGACGGTGTTCCCTTCTCTATCAGAAGCGCGGTGTAATCATACGCACCGTTCGAGGGCAGAATGCTTTCAAGAACATTGAATTTTTTCTGCGGATCTTTTTCCCCTTCGCGCACGATATCAGAAGGCAGCTCTGCATTAGGATATCTGTCTTTTAGCTGCAAAAGTGTTAGTTGGAGGTTACGGAAAGATCCATCAAGGAATCCGTTTTCGCCCTCTTCCAGCACAATATCACTGAGCGGGACGGCGGAAAATTTGAACGCGGAAAATGATCCTGGGTCAGACTCTTCAAAATAAAGAGCCGCCGTTCCCCCCACAACCAAATCTAGAAAGCACTGGTGCATTTCTACACTGAAGTTTGACCTATCAAAGTGCGCTTGAATAATCTTGGCCGAATCTTCGAGAACGGGCGCCAATGCCTGCGCTTCAGCGAGCGATAAATCAGGCCCAGGTTTAAAGCCAAACCACTGCGTCCAGGGCGGGGTTAAATGTCCCAGCAAACTGGCGGCAAGCTGATCAACCGCGTCCATAGCCGTACCATCAAAAAGCCTTTCGGTGCGAATACGCCCCGATTGGTAACTGCGCGTAAAATCTCCGCTTTGCGGCAGAGCATAATCATAGCATTCCTGCCATGTATCTTCCCAGCCGGATCTACGTGACTTTGCAAGTTCGTAACGACGAACAAGATGTGAAAAATCTTTCGGCTCTTCATCCAGAGCCGTTATAGCGTTTATCAATGTCATGTTTTTTATTCTCCGAGCAATGTTTTGCGTTGGCTACCGCTCTGGTTATCCAGCGGTGATAAAATGCCGCGAAAGCTGGTCAGGATGGTTCCCACGCGGCTACGCGTTCTGCCAAGAAGGCTTTTTTCACGTTGTTTTTCAGGTGTTAGTGCTGTGTCCGTACCCGTACCATCCGTTGTTGTGGTCGATGTTGATGTGTTTGTAGATGTTGGCGCGGTTTCTATATATTGTGGAACATAGACAACCTGGGGGGCGGGCGTCTTTGGACGCCCTGTAATGTCACCCATAATAATCTCCTTTGATGTTTAATGTGAGAATGTCAAATGTTGGTAGAGCTGCCACGGCGTAAAAACACCACGGCGATGAATGCCCAAAACGCGCTTTACGGCTTCAACGCATGTAAAGAGCATAAACGGCGCGGCCTTTGTGACATCACGGTGAAGCGGCGCGCACACCACATGATTCCCGCGAGATTGAAGCCATGATGGCAAATCAAAATCTACAGGCACATGGTGATGCACTGACACTTCGGTAACGTGCGATAACGGGTCAATGCTCGTCCACCGCTCCCCGTCATTGATAAGAACATAGCAATGGCGAAAACCTGGCTTTAAAAATTTTAGCCATGAAATTTCTGTCTGGCCACTGAACACGACCCAAGCCTTTTGTCCTTCGGCAATATTTGATAACAATCCACTCATAGTGATGCTCCTCCTTCATAAATTTTTGCTGTGTGTGACCAGTAACGCCCCGGACGGGGCAGTGACAACTTTGGGCGGACGATACCCTTACGAACCAATATCGGCTCCAATCGTTCCAACGCTTCTTTCCACAGCGCAAACCCTCTTGTTTCTTTTATGCGGCGCGGGTCTGGCGGGAGCTGGCGCTTGCCGTAATGACGCAGCACCAGCAGGTGGTCCATCACAAGGCGGCGATGACGGTATAACCTGTCCACGCATTTTAAAATATCTGTCGGCTCACACGGGCGGGCATATAACCCCAACCCTGCAGCCGAGCGTGCGCCATCATTGCGGGCTTCCTGCGCCAGGATAAACCATAGCCACGCTTCTTCCGCGTTATCAAAAGGTGTGGTCTGGGCCTCTGGCGTTCGCTTGGGAGTATGTATTTCTTTGATAGGCATGAATGTTGTCCGATTTTTTATTATTGTTGTTATGGAATTGTAAAAGATGACGTAGAAACCATCTTGACACAGTTGTTCCCTTTATGTTCTTATTATTCTCATAGAAAAAAGAACAAGTCAAGAACTATTTAAGAATATTTTCCTATTTACTTTTGCCCGTAGGAATTTTAGCCTAAGCATATGTTTACACACGAAAATGTATGGCACGCCATTGACCGTCTCGCGACGACATTCGGATACAGTGCATCAGGATTGGCCAAACAAGCTGGTCTTGACCCTACCTGTTTTAACAAAAGCAAACGCTTGAATCCCGAAGGCAAGGAGCGCTGGCCTTCCATGGAAAGTATTTCACGCATACTCGCGGCGACAGGCGCAAGCATGTCAGACTTTTTATCCTTCATGGATATTGATGAGGGTGATGCGCCCGACACGCGCAAAGGTTTTATCCCCGTGATTGGTTTTGCAAAAGCAGGCACGCGCGGATATTTTGATGAAGATGGATATCCTGTGGGTGATTCATGGGATGAAATAAAATTCCCTGACAATGAGGTAAAAGATTCCAATGGAAGCTACGCCTTAAAAGTCAGCGGTGATTCCATGGAGCCTGTTTACCGCAACGGCGATATTATTGTTGTGTCGCGCGGCGCGGCTGTAAGGCGTGGTGATCGCGTGGTGGTGAGAACAACCAAAGGCGAAGTGATGGCAAAACAACTGGTGCGCAAAACCGCCAGCAAAATTGAGCTGCAATCATTAAACCCTGATCATGCCGACCGCTCCATCCCCGTCAATGACGTGTCATGGATGGCGCGCATATTATGGGTTAGTCAGTAATTAAAAATACAAGGAAAAAATTATGAACAAAGAAAAAAACGCCCTTATCGCGGCAAAAATTTTGCTCGATACAAAATCTATTTTATTCAATCCTGAAAAGCCATTTGTATTCACGTCTGGTCGCTTGTCCCCTGTTTATACGGACATGCGCCGCATGATTTCTTTCCCGAAAGAGCGCGGCGTTTTAATGGATATGGCTGCGGACATGCTCAAAGATTTAAATCTTGATTATGTGGCAGGCGGTGAGACAGCCGGCATTCCCTACGCAGCCTTTATTGCCGAGCGTTTGAATATACCCATGCTGTATGTTCGCAAAAAGCCAAAAGGCTTTGGCAAAATGGCGCAGATTGAAGGCTGTCTTGAACAAGATGGCGCGAAGGTTGCTTTGATTGAAGACCTTCAAACCGATGGCGGATCAAAGAAAGTTTTTGTTGATGCCCTGCGCAGCGCGGGCGCGGTTGTTGAACATGCCTTTGTTGTATTTCACTACGGCAACTTCCCGCAAAGCTATCAGAACATGAAAGACTGGGGCTTGACGCTTCATGCTATCACCACATGGGCGGATGTTTTAAAAGTTGCGCGCGTCGAAAAATATTTTGATGAAGACACTTTAAAATCAGTCGAGTTTTTCTTGAGCGAGCCAGATGAATGGGGCAAGCAGAACGAACATAAACGCCCGATAAAAGAACAGGCATAGACCCTTGAAAATACATTTTCGCGCAGCCAAAACACAAAAAGCAGAATCTGCCCTCAATGACCTTGTCAAAAAACATGGCCAGTGCGATGAAAGTGCGTGCGATGTGATTGTTGTTCTGGGCGGTGATGGAACTATGCTAGAGGCACTCCATGCTTATGATATGTCATCAAAGCCTGTGTATGGGATGAATTTTGGCTCCGTTGGGTTTTTGATGAACCCTTATAAACCTGACGACCTCATTCAAAAAATTGAAAAGGCCAGCAAGGTAGCCATTCATCCTTTGAAAATGACGGCCACCTGCGCGAATGGAAAACGCCATGAGGCCGTGGCCTTCAACGAAGTTTCTATTTTGCGTGAAACGCGCCAAGCCGCACGTTTAAAAATTTTGGTGGATGGCGTTGTGCGCATCGCTGAACTTGTCTGCGATGGCATTTTGCTGTCCACACCAGCGGGCAGCACGGCCTATAATCTTTCGGCACACGGGCCTATTCTGCCGCTATCCTCTAATCTTCTGGCTTTAACGCCTATCAGTGCCTTCCGCCCCAGACGGTGGGGGGGCGCGCTCATCCCTTCCAATTTAAAAGTGCGGATTGAAGCACTGGATGACGACAAGCGACCCATCAGCGCGACCGCTGATTCAAACGAGTTTCGTGATGTTGTATCTATCGATATCCACCAGTCAGACAGTCTGTCAAAAACCCTGCTGTTTGATCCCGATCATCATCTGGAAGAACGTATTTTAAAAGAACAGTTTTTGAGTTAACGAAGGAGAGTATAATGGGCGCAGGCGCCGAAATATTATTAGAAGCCAGAGATCACTTTGAGCAAGTTGGAGACTTACTTAAAATTCCTGCCACTGTTTCTAAAATAGAGGGAATCGTAGAAAGCGCGCAAAAAAGAGCCGAAGATGAGGGTACTGATTTTAGGACAACATTGTCATCAATGATGAATTAATCCTTACCCATATACAAAATAGATATTAAACCCCTCTTGGGCTTTTGGGCGGTGTTTTGTTCACCGCACGCAGTTTACGCTCACGCGCCAGTTCATTATCAATTTCCGCCAGTCCTGCGGCAAGCTTTTCATCAAAGCTTCCATCCGACATTAAGCCCGTTTGCGGGATAAGACCCAGACGTTTGGCAATTTCCTGATAGCCTTCAACCACATCACCCAGATTTTGGGAAAAACGATCCTTGTCCAGCTTTTCTCCCGTCTTGGCATCCCACAGGCGGCAATTATCGGGTGAAATTTCATCGGCCAGAATAATATAAAGCTCATCATATTCGCCCCACAGGCGACCAAACTCCAATTTAAAATCAACCAGTTTCAAACCAATGCCTGTAAACAGTCCGTTCAAATAGTCATTGACGCGGTACGCCTGACCAACAATCTCTTCAAGCTCGAACGGGTCTGCCCAGCCAAAGGTGAAGATATGGTTTTCATTGACCAGAGGATTTTTTAAATCTTCTTTTTTGTAATAAAATTCAATCATCGGGTTGGGCAAAATTGTGCCTTCTTTTATGCCAAAGCGTTCACACAAAGACCCCGCCGCTATATTACGCACAACGATTTCTAAGGGAATGACCTCCACCTGACGAATCAATTGCTCACGCATGTTCAAAGACCGCAAGAAATGTGTGGGGACGCCAATGCCTTCCAGCTTGGTCATGATATGCGCGGAGATACGGTTGTTTAAAACCCCCTTGCCCGCAATCATTTCCTTTTTCGCGCCATCATCCGTAGCGGCATCATCTTTGAAATACTGGATAAAGGTTCCCGGCTCAGTCCCCTCATAAATAATTTTGGCCTTGCCCTCAAAAATAACTTTGCGGCGTGCGCCGAATATGCCTGTCATACGCTCTTCCTTGGTTTAAATGCCCCTTCATATAACAATGGATTTAAAAATCCGCAAATGGTACTAATTTCCTTAGTAAAACCATTTTATACACGAGGATAAAACGCCATGAGCAATATGAACGAGCGCGAAGCCGCACTGGAAAATAAATATGCGCTAGATCAAGAGGTTACCTTTAAAATTGAAGCGCGAGCTGCCAAGCTGTTCGGCCTGTGGCTGGCAGAGCAAATGGGAATTTCGGGCGATGAAGCCAAAGTGTTTGCGGCTGGCGTTGTATCTGCGAACCTTGATGAAGCTGGTTTTGAGGATGTAAAGCGCGCTGTCATGCCCCAGATTACCGCCAAAGGGCTGGATATCACCGAGCACATGGTAGATGCAAAGCTTGAGCAGTGCATGGCAGAGGCCAAGACCCAGATTCTGGCCGACAAAAAGTAAGGGAATTTTATACCTTACTCTTTGAAAAAGCCCTGTTTTGCAGGGTTTTTTTATTATTCAAATTTATTCATAATCATATATTAACAAAATATGTTATAAATTACGGGATTGAGGGCTATGCGGTCTTGAAATACGGCGCAGGCTTTCCTAAGTTTATAAAATAACAACAGCACCATCAGGGGACACCGTACGGCTATGGCGATGGAAGCGCAGGCAATTGTTGATTTAATCCAGTCAGGCATTCCCGATGCGAAAGTCCGCATAGAGGATTTGCGCGGAGATGGTGACCATTACGCCGCGCACGTTGTATCACCCTCCTTTAAAGGCATGGCTCGCGTGCAGCAGCACCAGATGGTCTATAAAGCCCTGCAAGGCAAAATGGGGGGTGAGTTGCATGCCCTGTCCATCCACACTTCAAGCGAATAACCAACGACAAACGGAAAGCACCATGGAAAACATTATCTTCGAACAAATTAAAAAAGACATTACATCAAACGATGTCGTTTTATACATGAAAGGCACAGCCGTGTTCCCGCAATGCGGGTTCTCGGCGGCGGTTGTGCAGATTCTCTCCCAGCTTGGCGTGGCTTTTAAAGATGTAAACGTGCTGGAAGATGAGAATATACGGCAAGGAATTAAAGATTTTGCAAGCTGGCCTACCATTCCTCAGCTTTATATCAAAGGGGAATTTGTCGGCGGATGTGACATTGTCCGCGAGATGTTTATGGCGGGCGAATTGCAAGAGCTGTTGAAAGACAAAGGTATTTCCTTTCAAGCCGCCGCTTAAGGCCTTCTCTACATTCTTGAGAGCTTTGTATCCTTGTGAAGGTTGCAGCTCATCATCAGGCCAAAGCCTATCAGCACCGTCATCATGGCCGTCCCCCCATATGAAAGCATGGGGAAAGGAATCCCCACAACGGGAATAAGGCCCATCACCATGGCCACGTTAATAAAAACGTAGATGGAAAAATTGACCATCAAACCAAATGCCAAAAAGCGTCCATAGGCGTGGCGACAGCGAAGCGCCATCCAAAATCCATAGGCCAGAATTAGCCCCACAACGCACAAAACAAATACACCGCCTATAAATCCCCATTCTTCAACCCAAAGGGTGAAAATAAAGTCCGTTTGTTTTTCAGGGAGAAAGTTCAAATGGCTTTGCGTGCCTTTTAAAAAACCCTTTCCTTCAAAGCCGCCTGAACCAAGCGCAATTTTTGATTGCGTGATGTGATAGCCCGCGCCCAGCGGGTCACTCTCGGGATTTAAAAATGTTAAAACGCGTTTCTTTTGGTAGTCATGCATCAATGTCCAAGCCACAGGGGCCGCTAATGCCCCCGCGCCCGCGCCTGTTAAAAAAATCCATAAGGGTGCGCCAGCAACAAAAAACATGACAACCCCTGCCATCACAATCACGCCAGATGTCCCAAGATCTGGCTGCGTGGCCACCAGTATAAAGGGGGCAATCAAAAACAAGACTCCCACAAGAAGAAACTTCATATTTTTCATGTCCACCATAGTCGCGCTGTGAAAATATCGCGACAAAGCCATAACAACCGCGACTTTCATAAGCTCTGATGGCTGAATCTGGATAGGCCCCAGTTTAATCCATCGCTGCGCGCCCATACCAATATGCCCCGTAACATCCACCACCAGCAAAAGCGCCAGACACACAAAATAAAAAGGGTACGATATGCGGTACCAAAAACGAATATCCACCATGGCAATAACAATCATGCCGCAGATAAAAACACAAAAGCGTGACATTTGCCGCGAGGCCCACGGATCAAAATTTCCCCCCGCCGCAGAATAAAGCGCGGTAAAGCCTGTGCTGGCCAAAAGCGTAATCAGGACAACCAAACCCCAATCCAGATATTTTAGCTTGTGAAGAACATGTCCCTCACCCCGCAGCACCAACCCTTTAGACATGATTTTTTGCCCCCTTTGTCAAAGGCACCTGCATTACCATTTTCTTGGCCGCTGGATCACGCTGTTGCACCATTAAAAGCAAGTCCTTGGCCACAGGAGCCGCCGCCGTAGAACCGCCCACACCGTGCTCTACGACAACAGAACAGGCATAGCGGGGGTTGGATACTGGGGCATAGCCTACAAAAAGTGCGTGATGCCTGAACTGCCATGCCAGATCCTGATTTTTGACACCCGCCGCGCGTTCTTGTTTTGTAATTCTTTTTACCTGCGCCGTGCCTGTTTTTCCGCCCATCTCCATACCTGGCTCTGTAATACGGGAGGCATGCGCCGTACCACGTTGGGCGTTGACAACATTGTTCATCCCCCGCATGACAAGCTCTACGTGTTTTGGGTTCAAACCAATATCTTCCCAAACGCCGCGTGATACAATCTTGTCACCGATATGCCCCACAAGCCACGGGTTCACGGCCTTTCCACCATTGACTATGCGTGCTGTCATCACTGCAAGCTGCAAGGGCGTAGCGAGCATATAGCCTTGACCAATACTGGCAATAATGGTTTCACCAGGATGCCATGGTTGATCATATTTTTTGCGCTTCCACGCCTCATCAGGAACAAGGCCTGAACGCTGCTCTTTTAATTCAAGCTCAAAAGTATCACCAAGCCCCAAGCGTTTTGCCATGGCCGCAATACGTTTGATTCCAACTTCCGTTGACAGCTTATAAAAATATGTATCGCAAGATTCCTGCAATGCTGTGACAACATTGACAGACCCATGCCCCCCCTTTTTCCAGCAGTGGAAACGTCCATTGCCAAAATCATAGTGCCCAGGGCAAAACGCATATGTGCCTTCACTGACAACGCCAGCATCCAGCGCCGCCAGTGCTGTCACCATTTTGAAAGTAGAACCCGGGGGATATTGCCCCGCTATCGCCTTGTTGCTCAGTGGCAAGGTAATGTCAGAGCGCAGCTCTTCATACCTGTCATGACTAATGCCACCAATAAAATAATTGGGATCAAACGCAGGATAGGATGCCAGAGCATAGACTTCTCCTGTATGAACATCCATGACAATAGCAGACGCGCTTTTTTCACTTTCCAGTCGTTGCTGGGCAAATCTTTGCAGCTCCGCATCTATGCTTAAAACCACGCGCGCGCCTTCGCGTGATTTCATGTTGTGAAGCTCTCTGACCTCGCGCCCCACGACATTAACTTCAACCTCTGAGCTGCCAGCCTGCCCACGCAAATAAGAATCCATGGTTTTTTCAATGCCGCTTTTTCCCACCTGAAAATTCGGCAATGTTAAAAGCGGATCTTTCTCTGTTTCCTGATCGGCCTTGCTGGCCGTCCCGACATATCCAATAACATGCGCGGTAGCATCACCAAATGGATAATGCCGCAACTCCCCCATATCAATGCTTGTGCCTGGCAGGTCTGGGATATTGACCTCTACGGTCGATACCTGTTTCCAATCAAGCTGGTCTGCCACTTCTATAGGTGTGTAGGACGGCGACTGCTTGGCCAGTTTTAAAACCTTCTGAATGCGTTTTTCATCAATATTAATGTGCTTTTGTAATGCCCTTAAAGATTGTTCCAGATCATCGGTCTGTTCAGGCACAACAAGGACACGAAAATTCTGGTTGTTGATGGCCAGTGGAACGCCAAAGCGATCTACAATTTGCCCGCGCGCGGGTGCCATCATCTTCAAATTGATTCTGTTGTTTTCTGCCAGTGTTTTGTAACGGTTTCCTTCAACTGTCTGGAGCCACGCCAGTCGCCCACCAAGCAGAAGCAACACACCCATTTGCCCTGCGCCTATAACAAAGGCTCTGCGGGAAAAAGCTTGTGCGCGGTCATTGTCTTTTTCCAAATTCATGCGCTACCCCCTTGAATGCAGTGGGTCATAGGTGGTGGGCAAAATTCTATGCACGGCCTGCAAAACAAGCGTAACCAGCGGGAAAATCAAAGCGGTCAAAAGCCCCGCTATTAAAACCTGCACAAATGTTTCTTTGGGAAAGATAACAAAATTTATTAGCGTCAGCAAAAACCAGGACAGAAGTGCGTAGGCAAAGCTTACAATCGCAAAGCCAAGCCACACCATAATGAAAGGCTGTCCCATTAAAAACAAACGCGACTTCAAGACGATGATCTGCACTATAATTAAAATCAACGCTGACACGCCCACAGGCATATCGCTCAACAAATCAATCAAAATTCCCAAAACAAATGTATAGGCGATTGGCATGACGGTGGGTCTGTAAATAGACCAGTAATATACCACCATCAACAAAAAGAACGGCTTTAAATCCCCCGCATGCGGCAATGACAGGCTTGATACGTTGAGCATAAGCAAAACAAACGTCACCAACTGCGCCAAAGCAAGACGCACAGACCAGTTTAAAAAATCAAATATAGCCAGTTGGGACATGATGATGTTTTAAAACATCTGGACAAAAAAGTCGCGCAGTTTATTGCGCGCCTTCCAGCCCTTCAATAAGGTTGGGGTCTTCGGGATAATCTACAACACGCACATGTGTCAGGCGGGATATGTCCGCATAAGGCTTCACATAAACATCGCCATTTTCTAGCACAACCTCACCCACAGGAAGGCCAGGCATAAACATACCCCCATCCCCCGATGTAATAACGCGCGTGCCTGCTTTGACATCCACATCTTGCGGAAGATATTTCAGGTCAGGCTTGTCGGTGTTGTTACCCGCAAGCATGGCTTTTTGCCGACCGCCTTCCAAAAACACGGGAACACGGGAGTTGATATCCGTTAAAAGAAGGACGCGCGCTGTGCGGTTTCCTGCCTCAATCACGCGGCCAACCAGACCATCCCCCGAAAGCACGGCCTGACCTTTGAACACATTGTCACTTTGCCCTGCCGATACGATGGTACTTTTGACGAATGCGTTGCCAGAATCTGCAATAACCCGCGCCGTGATAAAATGATGGGCAGGGTCTGGTTTTACATTCAAAAGCGCCTGTAAGGACTGGTTTTCAGATTCCAGCATAAGAGCCGTTTGATACCATTCTTTCAGGCGGGCATTTTCAGCCTCCAGCCTTGCGTTCTCTGCCCGCAGCTCTGATAAGCCCGTAACACCACCCACGAAGGCCGCCACCTGACGGAACGGAGCACCCACAACAATCATCACAGGCGCCAGCGCATCAGAAACAGTGCTGCGAACACCGCCAAAAACACCAGGGCGTACAAAAGAGATGGAAAGGACAAGAGTGGCA
>CAUJHK010000016.1 GCA_963204715.1 Pseudomonadota bacterium
CAAAAGCATGATGCGGCCACGCGCCATATCCAGCGATGATCTCTTTTGTCCTGTAAACTCAATATTCTTTTTTTGCACAAGGTTCATTGCGCCCCACTACCTTCTTGGTCCAAGCTTTGTATCAACTGATCAAAATTCTGCTTTTCTGCCGTTGCAGGGGATACGGTTTCAGCAGGAATTTGTTTTGCAGCCGTCTTTGGCTTTTCCGCCACTGGCGTTGAAACTTCTATAATGCCTGAGCCTTCTTCGAAGAAATCAGGGTATACATTGACAATAACTGGCTCTGGCACATCTTCTATTGAACGCGCTATCCCGCCCGATGTAGGACGCACCATACCAAGCTGTTCATGCGCAAGCTTCTCAAGCCTTTGCGGGCGGTTTAAATAATCCCACTCAACACCCAAAACTCTGGAAGCTTCTTTTTGCGTTGTCAGCTCTTTTTTTAAATCCTTTAGCTTGTCCTCTTTTGTTTGTACGGCTTGCGATGTCCAAAAAAGCAATACGCCAAACAATGTTGCCAAGGAGAAGGATAAAATATTTGAAATACGGAATATTCTCATGCGCCCCCTCCATTTTGATAGATGGGAGAGTTTGTGCGAATGGCGCCACGCAGGCGGGCAGATCTAGATCTTGGGTTTTGGGAAATCTCGATCGCGGATGGATCAAGGGGTTTTTTGGGGAAGAGAGCAAAAGATGGAGAAACTTCTTTTGAATCCTGAGGAAGGTATTTTGACGGTGCAGGTGTTTTTCCTGCGCGCTCATAAAGGAATGATTTTACGATCCCGTCTTCCAAGGAGTGGAATGACACAACGACAAGGCGGCCGCCATCTTTTAAGAGTTTTTCTGCGGCCATAAGCCCGCGCTCGAGTTCGCCAAGCTCATCATTCACAGCAATGCGCAAAGCCTGAAATGTTCTGGTCGCGGGGTCTATCTTGTCTTTGGGAGATTTAAAAACAACATCCCGTATCAAGTTCGCAAGTTCAAGCGTTGTAAGAATTGGAGTCGTTTGTCTTTGCTCAACAATACGGCGGGCAATGTAACGGGACTTTCGCTCATCACCATATTTATAAATTAAATTGGCAAGGTCTTCTTCTTCATAGGTATTGACGATATCCGCCGCGGTGATGCCGCTTTGCGTGTCCATACGCATATCAAGCGAGGCTTCAAAACGAAATGAAAAGCCTCTTTGCGCTTCATCAAACTGCATGGAGGACACACCCACATCCAAAACAAAGCCATCTACTTTTTGAAAACCAGCACCATTGACCAGTTCCAGCGCATCACCAAAACAACCGCGAAGGAATATCAGCCTTTTGCCAAACTCTTCTTGCATTTTCCCCGCGCGTAAAACAGCCTCGGGGTCACGGTCTATAGCAATTACGGTGCAATTGGCGCTTTCCAAAAAGGCACGTGTATAGCCCCCTGCTCCAAAAGTGCCGTCCACATAAACCTCACCATCCTTTGGTGATAACGTGCTTAGCACTTCGGGAAGCATAACGGGATAATGAGGCGATGTCATTACGCACCCCCCTTTGGCAAAGTTAAGCCTTTTGATTTTACATTGGCGCGTGCTTCGGCGCGGCGCAGCTCCAGTGTTGCAGAATCCCATATTTGAAATTTATTTCCCAGACCAACGAAGGATGCCGTATCTGTTAGCCCTGCAAACTCCATTAAATCCTGCGGCAGGACAACACGCCCCTCACCATCAAAGGCCAATTGCACGCTTTCGCCAAACACCGTTGTCGCCAAGTCATCCTGCACAGCCGAGAACAGATCAAAGTTTTCAAGGCGGCGTGAAATCTCTTGCATGTACGACCAGGCAAAGCCTTCAAGCGCGGCGTGCGCGTGTGAACGGAACAGCACAATGCCTTGAAAGGATTCGGATACAAGCTCGGCACGAAATTGCGCGGGGACAGAAACCCGCCCCTTTTTATCAACCTTATTGATGTGTGTTGACAAAAATAATGCCATTGACGCTTGCAAACCCCTTGAATTTCGGCTGAAAACCGGTGCGATGAACTCCACGTCTTCCTATATGGTATAACATGGATATATATGGGATAACATGGGTTTTTATAGTCGAGCAATGGAGCAAAGAAGCTTTCCACAGAACCATCAACACAAAAAACGCGTTCCTGTTGATAACTCCTGCAAACCATTCAAAACAAACGCATATTTTTTAATCAAGTCATAAAAATAAATATCCAATATTATCAATGGCTTAAAGATTGTTATGCCATAAAAACACGCCTGCCATGTTTTTTATGAAAAAATTAGTTGCATCAAATAATTTGTTATGGTAACTATACTGCCATCGGGGTCATTCGATTGTGTGTGAAAAGACTGACCTTAAAACTTTTAATCTCTGTGTGGGGAGTATAACTATGATTATGACTTTAATTGTCATGGCCGTTGCCGTGAGTGGTGGACTTTATCTAGGAACGATTGCTTTTTCTGCTTACAAATTCGCAGAACTGGACAAAGCGTTAAATTTGTTTCAAAAGGCCGACTTCATTCATCTGGCCTAGAGATAACAAAAGATAAA
>CAUJHK010000017.1 GCA_963204715.1 Pseudomonadota bacterium
TGAAAACACCCGCCTGCCCATCCCGCCGCATATTCTGGATGAAAAATCACTGGCTGTTTTGCGTGGCACATCAGACACCAAGGCCTTGAAAGTCCGCCACCACAACCCAAAGATTCACCGCAAAAATGCACCCAATGATTCAACAGCCCATGCCATGTTCGAAGCGCTGGAACAGGCACGGTATGAATCTATTGGCATGAAAGAGATGGCGGGCGTTTCCCAAAACATCAACCGCGTGCTGGAAGAAAAGTTTAAACGCCTTGGCTATCAGGCGATATCTGAACGCAACGACGCCAACATGGCGGACGCCATCCATGCCCTTGCACGTTTTTCCTTGACGGGTGAAAAGCCGCCAAAAAACGCCAATGCCTTAATTGATGTCTGGTCGCCATGGATTGAAAGCCGCATAGGCAAGGACGGCCTTAAAGAACTTGCGCCTTTGATGAATGATCAAGCGGCCTTTGCAAAACAGTCCCGCGAGATTTTAAACCGTTTGAACATGGATGTCGGTGATGATTATCCCGACAAGGACAAAGGCCAAGACCAGCAGGCGGAAGCCGACAACCCAAACCCATCCGACAGCGAGGATAAGGAAAACCAGGAACAGACAACAGGCGAACAGGCCGAAAAAACATCGGACGACAGTGAACTTCAGGACACACCTGATGAAACCGAAATTGGCGATGAGAGCGACGCCGAATTTGGTGAACCCACCGATGGCGACAACCCAGCCGAAATTCAAACCCGCCGCAATGATATTGACCTAAATGCACACGGTGAAAATTATGTGATTTATACCACACAGTTTGATGAAATTATCAACGCCGAGGAATTATCGGACACGGGGGAATTAACCCGCCTTCGCCAGCTTTTGGACCAGCAAATGCAGCCCTATCAAGGTGTGGCATCAAAGCTTGCCAACCGCCTTCAACGCAAACTAATGGCCAAACAACAACGCTCATGGCTGTTCGATCAGGAAGAAGGCTATATCGACGCGGCGAAGTTATCACGCCTTGTCGCCAACCCGACCATTGCATTGACCTTCAAACGCGAAAAACAAACAGATTTTCGTGATACGGTTGTCAGCATTGTGATTGATAATTCAGGCTCCATGCGTGGCCGACCCATTGCATTGGCCGCCATGTGCACCGATATTCTGGCAAAAACGCTGGAGCGATGCGGCGTGAAGGTAGAAATTCTGGGCTTTACCACCCGCGCTTGGAAGGGCGGAAAATCCCGTGACCTCTGGATAGAAAATGGCCGTGTGGCGCACCCCGGTCGATTGAATGATTTACGCCATATTGTTTATAAAAATGCCGATGCGCCATTACGCCGCGCACATAAAAACTTTGGCCTGATGTTAAAAGAAGGCATTTTAAAAGAAAATATTGATGGCGAAGCCTTGGTGTGGGCGCATAACCGTATCGCCCGCCGCCCCGAACAACGTAAAATTTTACTGGTGATATCAGACGGCGCGCCCGTGGATGATTCCACGCTTTCGGTCAATACTGCCAATATTTTGGAACGCGACCTTCGCACCGTCATTGCATGGATTGAAAATTTGGGACGCGTTGAATTAACCGCCATCGGGATTGGCCACGACGTTACGCGCTATTATTCCCGCGCCATGACGATTACAGATGCCGATGAACTGGCCAGTGCCTTGGTGGACAGGATAGAAGGCTTGTTTGAGCTGGATAAAAAGGGTAAGAAAAGGCGTATTTCATAGGATTAAACATGAGCAAAGACCGTAAAATTTACAAACCTGGCCCCGTACGTGGATTTCCCGAATGGTTGCCAGAAGAGCGTATCGTTGAACAACGATGGATGGACCATATTCGCCGCGTGTTTGAATCATACGGGTTTTGCAACATTGAAACACCAAGCGTGGAAGAACTTGATGTCCTGACCGCCAAGGGTGAAGTGGACAAAGAAATCTACGTCATCGAACGCCTTCACAAAGATGAAGATTCAACCAAGGAAGCGCGCCTTGCGCTCCACTTTGACCAGACCGTACCGATGGCGCGGTATGTCGCCATGCGGTTTAATGATTTGGTATTCCCGTTTAAACGATACCAGATGCAACGCGTGTGGCGTGGTGAGCGCCCCCAAATGGGCCGCATGCGCGAATTTTATCAATGCGATATTGATATTATCAATGTTGATAACCTCCCCCTCTCGTTCGATGCCGAAGTGGCATCCGTGATGTATGAAGTGCTTGATGGGCTTGGTATTGGTAAGGTGCAGTTGCGGATTAGTAATCGGAAGATTCTGATAGGTTATTTAGAAATTTTAGGTGTTAAAGACACTCCTGCAGTTTTAAGAATTGTAGATAAGTTAGAAAAAGTAGGGTTGCAAGACACCCAAATAACTTTGGGATTACACTTAAAGCTAGAAGATATAGAAGATTTCGAAACGCTTACTTCTAGGATTATTGAACTGATCTCCATTAAAGGCACTCCCAATACATTTATTCCTGGAATTCAAAAATTTGTTGAAAAATACAAACCATTCTCAGGAAATAATCTGACAGAATCTCAAAAGACTTTGCAAGATGGTGTTAACGAACTTGAAAACGTCTTAAGAAATCTTGCGCATTTGCAGAATAGTGTAGTTGCCGACCTTACCATCGTCCGCGGCCTTGATTATTACACCGGCACGGTGTACGAAACCCAACTACTGGACGTTCCTGAATTCACAGGCTCAGTTTGCTCTGGCGGACGGTATGATGATTTGGCAGGCAGCTATATCAACAAACATCTTCCAGGCGTGGGAATTTCCATCGGCCTGTCGCGTCTGTTCGACGTGATTAAACAAAAACGCCCTGATTTATTGGGATTAAGTGACAAGTCACCCAAAGGCCCCGCCCATGTTTTGATGACTGTTCCAGAAAACGAAGATGACCGCCCCGCCGCCTATGACGCAGCCCGCACTTTGCGTAAACGTGGGATGAATGTGGAAATGTATCACGCGCCCAAAAAGATTGGCGATCAGTTAAAATATGCGGCCAAGAAAAACCTGCCCTATGTTTGGTTTGTCCGTGATGGCAAACATGAAGTCAAAGATATGGTTGGCGGTGAGCAAACAGAAGCCAACCCGAAGACATGGGGTGTGGTGAAATGAGAAAAACACATTGTCATTCCGAGCGTAGTCGAGGAATCTTTCTAAAGAATTTTTTGCTAAGATCCCTCCACACAACAAGCCTTTGGCTTGTTGTGGTCGGGATGACAATTTTGTTGGGCAATGTTGCTACCGCAGAAGAAAAAAAGACGGATGAAGCCGTGGTTGAAAAACCCGCCGAAGACGCAAAAAAAGAGAAACCCGTCAAAGACCCTGCTGGCCGCTTTGCGCCTGACTTTTGCGATTTTGAAATGACCTTCCCAGAAGCGCCATTGGCGACACAGCGATGCACGCCTACAGGAGAATGTTATACACTTTATAGCTACACCATGGTGTATGATTTACAGACCACCGTGGACATCAGCGTCAACTGCACACCATCAACCCCCGCCAACTATAAACGCTATACGCAAGGCGTGATGAAAGCCGCGCTGGCGGGCATGATAGAAAACCGCGGGCTTGACACCTATGACATTAATTTTTCTGAAGAAAAAACCACAAAAAGCGCGGCTGTGAGTGGCACAGGAAAAACAGGCATGCAGGGAAAGATTTACACCGCGCAATTATGGGTTGGCCAAAACTCTGTTTTTTCCGTTCAGGCGGAATTGATTGGTGATGCACACCCGCAGGCGGATGAATCCTTCAGCACTATTTTAAAGTCTTTAAAGACAAAAGAAGGAAAGCCGATGGTGATTCAAAAGAAAGTGCCCATCCCCAGTCAGGGTAAGAATCAGTAAATTATTGCAGCCCGCGCACCCGCTCCACCATCGCAAAAAAACCATTGCGGCGGTTGGGTGACAAATGTTGATCCAGCCCAAGCTTTGAAAACCCGCCTTCTATATCCACGGCCTGAATATCATCCGATGATTTTCCGTCGTAAGCACATAGAACAATGTAAACAAGCCCCTTGGTAATTTTTCCATCACTATCCGCTACCAGATGGTACTTGCCGTCAGAATCTTTTGTGCTGTGCAACCAAACCTTGGACACGCACCCCTTCACTTCTGTCGCTGGAGTCTTCAGAACATCTTCCATAAAAGGCAGGGAATCACCCAGCTCTATCAGATATTGATAGCGGCTTTCCCAATCATCAAAGAGGGAAAAATTTTCTATGAGGTCTTCAAGCGTGCGTTTTGTCATTTTATGGAATTCATAGAGCCTTAATTATTCTATGTCCATGATATAATGGTAACAGTTGGCTATTCAAAGAGGGATTTTGTGCCCCTACCCCCTTGCAGGAGGCGCAACCCGCCGCTAGGTTGATAGAAGATGATTCATCATCCTGGGTTAAAAACAAAGAGCATAGGGATAACAGGCGGTTTACATGAGCAAAACGGAAAAGACAGATAGCAAGAATACGCTGTATTGCTCCTTCTGCGGAAAAAGCCAACATGAGGTGAGAAAACTTATCGCTGGCCCCAATGTTTTCATCTGCAATGAATGTGTTGAGCTGTGCATGGATATTATCCGCGAAGAGGATAAATCCCAGACCGTTCGCTCAGGCGAAGGTGTTCCAACACCATCAGAAATCAAAAAAGTGCTTGATGATTATGTGATTGGCCAAGAACGCGCAAAGCGTGTTTTGTCCGTCGCCGTTCACAACCACTATAAACGCCTTGAAAATGGCGGCCACGGGTCTGGCGCGGATGTTGAACTGGCAAAGTCTAACATTCTTCTGGTCGGCCCTACGGGGTCTGGCAAAACATTGCTTGCCCAGACGCTCGCCAAAATTATTGATGTTCCGTTCACCATGGCTGATGCCACAACATTGACCGAAGCGGGCTATGTGGGCGAAGACGTTGAAAACATCGTTTTAAAACTGCTTCAGGCATCTGATTATAACGTCGAGCGTGCGCAGCGCGGGATTGTCTATATTGACGAGATTGATAAAATTTCACGTAAAGGGGACAACCCGTCCATAACGCGCGATGTGTCGGGCGAAGGTGTCCAGCAGGCCTTGTTGAAATTGATGGAAGGCACGGTTGCCTCCGTTCCCCCACAAGGTGGCCGCAAACACCCTCAGCAGGAATTTTTGCAAGTTGATACCTCAAACATTTTGTTTATCTGCGGCGGAGCTTTCGCTGGTATTGAAAAAATTCTTGCCAACAAGGGCCGTGGCACGACCATAGGTTTTGGCGCGGACGTCAAGGTGATTGATGAAAAGAAAACGGGTGAACTGCTTCACAAGCTTGAGCCTGAAGATTTGCTAAAATTCGGTTTAATCCCAGAATTTGTTGGCCGTTTGCCTGTGTTTGCAACACTGGAAGACCTGGATGAATCTGCCCTTATCCAGATTTTGACCGAACCAAAGAACGCATTGGTAAAACAATATCAACGTCTGTTTGATATGGAGGGTGTGAAACTGGAGTTTAACGATGAATCTCTGGCGGCCATCGCCAAAAAGGCCATTGAGCGCAGGACTGGCGCGCGTGGACTTCGTTCCATCATGGAGAACATGCTGATGGACACCATGTATGAAATCCCTGACAAAGAAGGCGTTGAAAAGGTTGTTGTATCCAAGGAAACTGTGGATGACGGCAAGGCTCCCATTTATGTCATGGGCTCAGAAACAAGTTCGAAAAAGAAGAAAAAAGAGCCTGAAGCCGTAGAGGCATAAAATTTCAAACATACTTTCTGCCGCAGCCCCTTTTGGGGCTGTTGCGCGTTATGGAGCATAAAATTTCGATAGTTATTGGCTTTTCGTTAACCACGTATTATGATTTTTCAGGGTATTCTTTTCTTTGGCCAAAAAATAAATCATAACAAAAAGAGAGAGATTTCAACCATGGGCGCGCCGCTTTTAAAACCAAATCCATCCAAAAAATTTCGTCTTATCACACGATCCGACATGGATGGCCTTGTCTGCGCCGTGCTGCTAAAGGAATTAAACATTATTGAAGATATTAGTTTTGCCCACCCCAAGGACATGCAAGACGGGCTTGTGGATGTGGATGGCGACGTTATCACAACAAACCTTCCATACGTGGATGGCGTATATATGGCGTTTGACCACCATGCCAGCGAGATGGAGCGCAACAAGTATCGTGGTGAGAACCATGTGATAAACCCTGATGCGCCTTCGGCCGCGCGCGTTGTGTATGAATATTTTGGTGGCAGAGATGCCTTTCCTGATATCTCTGATGAAATGATGCTGGCCGTGGACAAAGCAGATTCCGCCGCCTTTTCCAAAGAAGATATTCTGGAGCCAAAGGGCTGGGAGCTTTTGAGCTTTATCATGGATGCCCGTACAGGTCTGGGGCGCTTTCGTGACTTCAACATATCCAACTACCAGCTGATGATGAAGCTGATAGACACCGTGCGTGAGCATAGCTCTATCGAAACAATTTTAAAAATGCCTGACGTGAAAGAGCGTGTGGATTTATTCCAGTCCCATCAGGGTAAAGCCAAGGAGCAGATTGAACGATGCTCAAGACTACACGATAATCTTATTCTGCTTGACCTGCGCAAGGAGGATACTATCTGGGCCGCCAACCGCTTTTTGGTTTATGCGCTATTCCCGAAATGTAACATCTCTGCCCACATTATGTGGGGAAAGAACAAGCAAAACACGGTTGTCGCGATTGGAAAATCTATCCTCAACCGCACCAGCAAAACCAAGGTGGGAGATTTGTGCCTGTCTTATGGCGGCGGTGGGCATGATGCGGCAGGCACATGTCAGCTTGAAAACCTGAAAGCAGATACCAAATTGCAGGAAATCATCACCAAGATTAACAAGGATGGCTAGTTTTCTTTTACCTCATACTGGCATCAGGCGTGCGATCATACATGCGAGCAAGACTTGCTGTCATTTTTTCGTCGAGCGGAAGAGTGACTCTTAACAGAGCAAACAAATTTTTGAAAAAGTCCAAACTGCGACAACTCGCGCCCTGCTTTTCAAACAAATCCATCAACATGGCTGCCGCACGCGCATGGTGCCATTTCTTTTGCGCATCAACTTGCGCGATAACATGCATATCTAAATCGCTGTTTTGTTTAAAAATCTCAGAAAGACTAACAACCAGCTCTCTGTCTGCAGCGACATCTTTACGAACACTCGCAGCATCAATTTTAATTGTTCGCCCCCCTTCATCCGCAAGCGATGTAAGACAAAACTCAATATGCGATTTTTTACCCTGCTCACGAGCAAGTTCGATTTTAACATCATAAGGACCATCAAACCCTTCAATCCAAAATCCTAATCGTCCGCTTATGCCGTTCGCATACTGCTCAACATCTTTCAACCATGCCTTTTTTGCATTCTCGGAAAACTGCACAGGTGGCACACATAGGTTGTCCCCAAGCGCAACGCTGTTGATGCGCTCACACATGGCTCTGTTCCAGTAGTCGTCGTTTTTCTCAATTTTGATCATGGCGGAAACATATTTAGAAATTTTTGTTATGTCAATAAAATATTGGGTGATTAGATTTGATTTTTCTATACCATTTGGCCATGCCTGAAAAACAAAAGACAAACATCCTCTGGTTTCGGCAGGATTTGCGCCTTAGCGATAACCCTGCCTTGAGTGCGGCCGCAAAAGCGGGAAGCGTTTTGCCTGTTTACATTCTGGATGATGAGAATGCTGGCCATTGGAAGATGGGCGGCGCGAGCCGTGTGTGGCTCTACCATTCCTTACAGGCGTTGAACGCATCTTTGGATGGAAATCTTTGCGTATTGTCTGGTGATGCCACAAAAATTCTTCTCTCTCTTGTTAAGGATACGGGCGCTACGGGCGTTTACTGGAACAGGTGTTATGAGCCATGGCGCGTCACCCGTGACAAATCTATCAAGAACGATCTCAAAAACATGGGTGTTGAGGTGAATAGTTTTAACGGCTCCTTGTTGTGGGAACCATGGGATGTTTTAAAAGCGGATGGCACACCTTATAAGGTTTTTACGCCCTTCTATCGCAAAGGATGTTTGGGCAAAACAGCCCCAAGAATACCTTTGGCAAAACCAGAAGAAATCACCTTTGTTAAACATACAAAAACATCCATCGATGATTTGAAACTCCTGCCCCGCAAGCCTGAACCGCGCTGGGACAAAGACACGGTCAATCTTTGGGAGATTGGAGAGGACGGCGCACACAAAGCCCTGAAGGTGTTTTTAGAAGAAGGCCTGAATAATTATAAAGAAGGGCGCAATATTATGGCGGGAAACAATATTTCCCGCCTGTCACCTCGCCTTCACTTTGGTGAGCTGTCACCCAACCAGGCCTGGTACGCCGCGCAGGCCGTTGGTGAGACGCAAAAACTTACGAAAGATGTCGATCACTTTCATTCTGAGTTAGGGTGGCGAGAATTTTCATACTCTTTGCTCTACCATTTCGCAGACCTGCCCACAAAACCCTTGCAGGAGCGGTTTAACAAATTCCCGTGGGATAAAAATGACAAGGCGTTGTCCGCGTGGCAGCGTGGCCAAACGGGATATCCCATCGTCGATGCAGCCATGCGTGAACTTTGGCAGACCGGCTATATGCACAACCGCGCACGCATGGTTGTGGGGTCTTTTTTGGTCAAACATCTACTTCTACACTGGAAGCATGGTGAAGGGTGGTTCTGGGACTGTCTGTTTGATGCAGACCTTGCCAACAACGCCGCCAGCTGGCAATGGATAGCTGGGTGCGGCGCGGATGCAGCACCCTATTTTCGCATTTTCAACCCCGTCACGCAGGGCGAAAAATTTGACCCCGATGGCAGCTATGTCAAGAAATATGTACCAGAATTAAAAGACATGCCAAACGCCTATATTCACAAACCCTGGGTTGCCCAGCCCATGGTGTTAAAAGCCGCAGGCGTTGAATTGGGCGTGACATACCCAAAGCCTGTTATAGACCACAGCGCCGCACGGGAAAGAGCCTTAGAGGCCTTCAAGGTGACGAAGGATTAAAGAATTTCGTCATTACGATGTCTGCCTTGGCAGACGAAGAAATCCAGAAAGAAAATCGCATGGATTGCTTCGTCGGCGTTGCCTCCTCGCAATGACGGTGGCACAATACCCCCTTGAAAACAGTCTTCCCCCCTGCCCTGAAAATTGGTGACACCATTGGCGTGATGGCGCCGTCATCACGGATTGCGCATGAACATATGGATGCGGCAAAGTCTTTACTTGAAAATAAGGGATATAAAGTTTTTATTCATCCGCAAGTTCTAAAATACTCAGGTAACGAAAACAAAACTCAATACGCGGGCAGTGTCATAGAAAAACTAAACGCATTTCACGATCTAGTACGCGATCCAAAAATAAGAGCCATTTTCTTTGCCACTGGCGGTCAACGATGCGCAACAATTTTGGATGGCATCGATTTTGATCTGGTACGTAATAACCCAAAAACCTATATGGGATTTTCTGATTTAACATCTTTGTTGAACAAAATTACAGCACATACAAAAATACCCACATGGCATGGACCAAATGCCAAAACATTATTGCGCAATCCTCAAGCAGATTTTAATTTTCGTCTTTTACACGGGGAAGAAAAATCTATTCCACTTAACGATGCAAAAATTTTATCCGACGGAGCAGCAACAGGTATTATGATTGGTGGAAACCTTGCTGCTTTTTGCGCGATGCATAAATCAGATTGTCCAGACCCCAACGGTGCCATTCTGTTTTTGGAAGAAGTTAGCGAAGAACTTACGGCTATTGACCGAAATCTACTTTCTTTAAAACGCGGCGGATTGTTTAAAAAATTAGGCGGGATTATCTTTGGACAATTCACAGACATGAAAGATACGGGCACGCCGTTTGGCTTTACACTCGAAGATATCATCCGTGAACACACTGATGGTTTGAACATTCCCGTTCTTATGAACGCACCCTTTGGCCATGACAATGACTTACCATCCTTCCCCATTGGTGCAAATGTTAGGCTTGAAAAGAATATGCTTACAATTTTATAATCAGTGCATCGTCATATTCATCTGAAACGGAGCGCGCGGAATGGCTTTGCCAATCATGGAAACCTCAAAGAGAATCATTTTATGTTCGGCAGGAATTTCGCGCGCGGCTTTTAATCTGTCGTGAATCATTTTAACGCGGCCTTCACGACCCTCTTCCATAGCCCGCTTTAGGATACTTCTGAGCAATTCTTTGTTCCTCGCATCCATCTTTACAGTTTATTGATAAAACGTTAAAAAAACGGTAACAATTTGAATTGTTTTTTAACCAACCCCGCTTTATACGTTTTGACCATGACTTTTGTTGTTACCGATGTATGTATTGCCTGCAAGTACACTGACTGCGTGGAAGTGTGCCCCGTCGATTGCTTTTACGAGGGTGAAAATATGCTGGTTATCAACCCCGATGAGTGCATTGATTGCGGCGTGTGTGAGCCAGAATGCCCCATAGAGGCCATTATCGCCGACACAGACCCGCGAGCAGAGAAGTTTTTGGAGCTAAACCGTGAATATTCCACGGGCAAGTGGCCCGTCATTACCCGCATCAAGCCAGCCCTGTCCAACGCAGAGGCCATGAAAGACAAAAAAAACAAGCTGGAAGAAGACTTTAGCCCAAATCCTGGAGAGGGTGATTAGCCATAATTCTTATTTTCACAAGCCGCTCTTCAGCTAAATCAAAGAAATTGACATAATTTTAAACATAAAAGTTGAAAATTAGCGTTTTTTCAGGTATGGTCATCGTCATGGTTTAACGATTGGCTCTACGTATCCCCTTTTGGGCAATCTTTATGAAAGATTGCCCTGAACAGGACACAACATACTGTAAAATAATACAAATCGTTCTCCCAGACTATGGACAAAAGCCGCATCAGACCTATGTCTGATAAGGGTGATTTTGTCTCTGGTTTTAACAATAACAAGAAAGGCACCTCAGAACATGGCGATTGCAGACAACGACAATTTCAAAAAAGGCGATTATGTAGTGTACCCTGCCCACGGCGTGGGTATGATCGAAGGCATCGAAAC
>CAUJHK010000018.1 GCA_963204715.1 Pseudomonadota bacterium
GCAAGGGCGCGCCGCAAAAGACATTGAAATTGAAATGCTGGCGCAATCTTGGTCTGAGCATTGTAAACACACCATCTTTGCCTCACCCATCGATGGTGTTAAAGACGGGCTTTATAAACATTACATCAAACGTGCGACACAAGAAATTCGCAAAAGCCGCGGCAAAGATGATATTTGCGTATCCGTCTTCAAAGATAACTCTGGCGCAATTGTGTTTGATGATGAATGGCTAATCACCGATAAGGTTGAAACGCACAACTCACCCTCCGCGCTTGATCCATTCGGCGGCGCGATTACAGGCATCGTTGGTGTGAACCGTGATTGCATGGGTTTTGGCAAAGGCGCAAAGCCCGCGCTAAACCGTTATGGCTTTTGTCTGGCCGACCCAAATTCCAACCCTGAATTTTATCGTGGCAAAGGAAAGCAAAACAGGATGCTGTCCCCCGCAACCATCATGAAGGGTGTCATTCATGGCGTGAACCATGGCGGGAATTGTTCTGGCATTCCAACACCCCAAGGATTTGTTTATTTTGATGATAGGTACGCGGGCAAGCCCTTGGTCTTTGCGGGAACCGTAGGCATTATTCCGCGCGTCATTAATGGCAAACCAGCCCATGAAAAATCTGCTCAAGTGGGTGATTATATTGTTATGGCGGGCGGCAAGGTTGGGCGCGATGGTATTCACGGCGCGACCTTCTCTTCTGTTGCACTGGACGAAGGATCACCCGCGACAGCCGTGCAAATTGGTGACCCCATCACACAAAAGAAAATGTCCGATGCCTTGATAAAAGACATTCGTGATTTGGGATTATACAACGCTATCACCGACAACGGCGCGGGCGGTTTGTCATCTTCTGTTGGGGAGATGGGGCAAGACACGGGCGGCTTCGAGGTTGACCTTGAAACGGTGCCTCTAAAATATCCAGGCATGCAGCCATGGGAGATTTGGATTTCAGAGAGCCAGGAGCGCATGACGCTGGCTGTGCCCCCCGCAAACTGGGAAAAGCTCCATGCCATGCTTGAAAAACGTGGCGTCGAAAGCTGGGTCATTGGAACATTTACAAACACTGGCAAAGCGATTGTTCGTTGGTTTAACGAAACCATTATGGACATTGACATGGAGTTTATCCATGACGGCGTGCCAGAAAAGCCTTTGACAACAACCTTCCATCGCGGCGGTGAGGATGAGCCGATCTTGGATGAGCCTACGGATTATCGCGGCGTTATGCTTTCCATGCTCTCACGCCTTAATATTTGCTCAAAGGAATTTGTCGCCACGCAGTATGACCACAATGTGCAAGGCTCTGCCGTGCTTGGCCCGCTTCAAGGAAAGGGTCGCGTGTTCGCGGACGCCACCGTGTCACGCCCTGTTTTAACATCACCCAAAGGCGCTGTGTTGTCGCAAGGGCTTGCGCCACGATACTCTGACATTGATACCTACGACATGGCGGCGGCATCACTTGACATGGCTGTGCGCGCGGCTGTTGCGGCGGGCTGCCCGATTGATAACCTCGCTATCTTAGATAATTTTTGCTGGTGTTCATCAGAAGACCCTGAACGATTGGGGCAGTTAAAACGTGCGTGCGAAGCCATTTATGATTTGGCCGTTCTATATCAAACCCCGTTTATTTCGGGCAAGGATTCCATGTTCAATGATTTCAAAGGATATGATGCCAACGACAATGCAATTCGCGTTTCCATTCCGCCAACATTGTTGGTATCAGGAATTGGTGTTATGCCTGACATCAAACAATCCATCTCGCTTGAACCCAAAATGGCAGGTGATTTGGTCTATGTGATTGGCCGCACGCGTGATGAGCTTGGCGCATCTGAATATTACGCGATGAACAATGTGTTGGGAAACAACGTCCCAAAAACACATGGTGCGGGAAATTTGGCCGTTTATAAAGCCTACGCCAAGGCCGCACAAAGCCATTGGATAGCATCATCCATGCCCGTTGGTTTGGGAGGACTTGGCGTTGCGTTGTCCAAAAAATGTATTGCGTCGGGCTTGGGGATGGATTTGCGCCTGTTGTCATCGCACCGTCTTGATACCTACCTGTTCTCAGAAAGCACGGGGCGTATGGTTGTCACGATTGACCCAAAACATAAACAAGATTTTGAATTTTTGTTTGGTGATGATGCGCACTTCCTTGGCACTGTTACAGACAAAACAGACTTAATGTTTGATGGCATTCATATTTCCATTGCGGATATGGAAGACGCTTATAAAAAACCGTTGAGGGATTTTTAAGACATGGGCAGCTTCATTGAAATGAACGATACCCTACAAATCACACGAGAGCAGGGATTTCCAAAAGAACTTGATTTAAACAAACATAAAGAAAAACCATATTCTGCAGATGATTTTAAAGACAAGGTGTTTTCGTTTCATTCCAAAAAAGATATACGCGTCTATCAACAACCACCCGTTCGATGCTTCTTGGTAGAAAACATAAATGGAGAATGGCTTTATTGGAGACAGGTTTTTATATTATCGGTAGAACATGATTATGTTCGAAAAACAACATTAGGAACATATAAAATAGTTAGGCTATTTGCACCTGACGAAATGAAAATAGCCAAAAATTTTATTGAATATAGAGAATAGGATTTTTAATTATGAATCGCATAGACGCAAAGGCGCAAAATTATCTCGTAAAGTCGTCATACTCCGCGAAGGCGGAGTATCCAGAACAGGTTTCCCGCCTTCGCGGGAATGACGTTTTGAGGAAAACAATCTTCGCGTCTTTGCGTCTTCGCGATTCAAAAAGGATTACATCATGACCGCAAAATCACTTGTCCTCACGGGCTATGGCATCAACTCCGAAGTAGAAACATCTCTTGCTTTTGAAAAGGCTGGGTTTCAATCAAGCATTCGTCACATAAACGATTTGGCAGAAAACCCAAATGAATTAAATGATGTTCAGGTTTTATGCATCCCTGGTGGATTTTCTTATGGTGATGATACGGGGTCTGGCAATGCGTTCGCGCAAAAGATGCGTCTAACGCTTTGGGATCATCTCAAAAAATTTGTTGAACGTGATACGCTCACCATCGGCATTTGCAACGGGTGTCAGATTGTCGCGAACCTTGGCCTTGCCCCCGCGATTGATAATATGTATGGCGAGCGTTTTGTTGCCGTCACGCACAACCTCACCGCGCGGTATCAATGCCGGTGGGTTGACGTCGCGGTGCAAGAAACAAATTCTCCGTGGTTATCAGGTATCACATCCATGCATATTCCCGTGGCGCATGGCGAAGGGCGTTTTATGATGGGCGGCGATATTTTGAAAAAACTGAATGACCGCAAACAAATTGCCCTGCGGTTTGTAAAACCTGATGGCGCGCCAGCCTTGGGTGAATTCCCCTTTAACCCCAATGGCGCGATGGAAGACATTGCGGGCATGACAGACCCATCGGGGCGCGTTCTCGCCCTTATGCCGCACCCCGAGCGCGGGATGTTTACATCGCAACGCGATGATTATGCCGCTCTGAAGGAACGCGCCCTGCGGGAAGGCAAACCCCTGCCCGACAGTTCAGAAGGCTTGTTGATATTTCAAAACGCCGCGCGTTATTTTGATACAAAATCGGCAAAATTACGGGCATAATATTTCCCTAAACTTGGGGGAATCAGATGCTTATATCATTCGTTTTTCTTTATATGGTCATATCCATCGCCATCGGACTTTACGCCGCGCGAAAGGTCGATGGGTCGTCCGATTATGTTGTCGCAGGCCGCTCCCTTCCCGTTTACATCACCGTTGCAACCGTGTTCGCCACATGGTTTGGATCTGAAACTGTTTTGGGTATTCCCGCTACCTTTATTGAAGAAGGGATTGGCGGTGTCATATCAGACCCGTTCGGCGCATCCTTGTGTTTGATTCTGGTGGGTTTGATTTTTGCTGTACCGCTTTACCGCATGAAGCTTTTAACCATTGGTGATTTTTACAAAAAAACCTATGGCCGCAAGGTGGAGTTGATTGTGTCTGTTTGTATTTGTTTATCATATCTTGGCTGGGTAGCGGCGCAGGTTATGGCGTTGGGTCTTGTTTTTGACCTGATTACAGATGGTCTTATTCCACAAAATTACGGCATGGTGCTCGGCCTTGGCATTGTCGTTGTCTATACTATCTTTGGTGGCATGTGGTCTGTCGCCACGACTGACTTTATGCAGATGGTCATGATTGTTCTGGGGCTTATCATTATTGCCTTCTTTATCACGGACAAAGCTGGCGGCACGGACGTTGTGTTAAGCGCGGCTACAAATGCTGGAAAGTTTGATAACTTCTTCCCTGACGTGTCGCTTGCAGGTGTTCTTGGTTTTATCGCGGCGATTATTACCATGGGCTTTGGCTCTATCCCGCAGCAAGACGTGTTTCAACGCGTGATGTCGGCCAAATGCGAAAAAACCGCCAAATGGGGAACGGTGACGGGCGGCGTTTTTTATTTATTATTCGCCTTCATCCCCATTTATCTGGCCTATTCCGCCTTTGTGATTCAGCCCGATGTGGTCGCAGCGCAAATGGAATCCGATAGCCAATTGATTTTACCGTCCCTTATTTTGGAACACACACCCATCTGGGTTCAAATTGTGTTTTTCGGTGCGGTGCTGTCCGCCATCATGTCCACGGCGTCGGGCACGCTGCTTGCGCCATCTGTGACCTTTGCCGAAAACATTGCGCGCGGCTTTTTACCAGAAATGGAAGACCATAAATTCCTGCGCTTTATCCGCCTGTGCGTTTTGGGTTTTGCCGCGATTGTTCTTCTCATCGCGCTCAACAGTGAGCTTTCCATTTTTGAAATGGTCGAAAACGCTTATAAGGTAACACTGGTCGGCGCAATTGTCCCATTGTTCGCAGGGCTGTTTTGGAAACGCGCGAATGAGGGCGCGGCGTTGTTATCTATCGCTCTTGGCATTGGCGTTTGGGTAGCGTGCGAGATTATCGCCCCTGAAGGTACAACCGCCTGCCCGCCGCAACTCGCAGGCTTTGCCGCCGCGGCCTTGGGTATGATTGTTGGTGGGTTAACCTTTAAAAGAAAAACCTAAGCCTTCTTCAAAAAACAGGTTTTAAGAACAAGCCCCTTAACCTTGTCGGCATTGCACTCAATCTCTTCAGGTTTGTTGGTCAGACGAATGTTTTTTATCAACGTCCCACGCTTGATGGTCACGGACGTACCTTTTACAGGTAAATCTTTTATCACCGTGACGGAATCACCGTTATTCAAAACATTACCATTGGAATCTTTGACGACAGTGTCATCATCGTCTTCATCATCATATCCCATTACGCGGCCTTTGCTATTTTACGATATTCATTGATACGGCGTTCCATCTCGGGGCGGAAATGTCTTATCAAACCCTGTATGGGCCATGCGGCCGCATCACCAAGGGCGCAGATGGTATGCCCCTCAATTTCTTTGGTGACATCCAGCAAGCTGTCAATTTCTTCAATGCTCGCCTGTCCTTTGACCATCCGCACCATAACGCGCCATAGCCATCCCGTGCCTTCGCGACATGGCGTACATTGGCCGCAACTCTCATGCATATAAAACTGTGCCAAGCGCGCAATGGCGTACACAATGTCCGTTGATTTATCCATGACAATGACACCCGCCGTGCCAAGGCCAGATTGAACGGCGCGAAGCGAGTCAAAGTCCATCAATACCGTATCGCAAATTTCTTTGGGCATGAGAGGCGTGGATGACCCACCAGGAATAACCGCCAGCAGATTATCCCACCCGCCACGCACGCCGCCGCCATGTTTATCGAGCAAGTCACGAAGCGGAATGCCCATTTCTTCTTCCACCACACATGGTGTGTTGATGTGGCCAAGGAGACAAAATAATTTTGTGCCCGTGTTTTTTTCATCTTTACCCAGCCCAGCAAACCACGCACCACCACGGCGCAAAATGGTTGGGGCGTTCGCAATGGTTTCAACATTGTTGATGGTTGTGGGCGCGGAATATAGTCCCGCCGCCGCAGGGAATGGTGGCTTGTTCCGTGGCTGGCCTTTTTTACCTTCAAGTGATTCCAGCAAAGCAGTTTCTTCACCGCAAATATACGCGCCTGCTCCGCGGTGCAACGTGACATCAAAATCCCACCCGCTTCCTGCCGCATTTTTACCAAGTAATCCCGCCGCACGCGCCTCTTCGATGGCTTTGACAACCGCAGAGCCTTCACCCACAAACTCTCCACGAATATAAATAAACGCATGGTGCGCCTGCATGGCAAAGCCCGCCAGCAAACATCCTTCAATCAGCTTATGCGGATCATGGCGCATAATCTCTCGGTCTTTGCATGTGCCTGGCTCGGACTCATCGGCGTTTACGACCAAATAATGCGGTTTGTCTTTTAATTCTTTTGGCATGAATGACCACTTCATACCCGTCGGAAAACCCGCTCCGCCGCGGCCACGAAGGCCAGATTTTTTCATCTCATCAATAATCCAGTCGCGCCCCTTTGCGATGATATCTTTTGTGCCATCCCAATCACCACGTTTGCGCGCATACTCAAGGCTCGCAGGTTCTTGTCCGTAAAGGTTGGTGTAAATTCTGTCTTTGTCTTCTAACATTTATGCACTGGCCTTTTTCAATGTCGTTTGCCCTGTGATAGCTTCCGCCTTTTTGCGGCCATTTTGTGGGCCAGCAGCTGGCACAACGTCTTTTTTTAAACTATCCAAAATTTTTGCCATGCTCTCAGGTGTTAAATCCTCGAAATAATCATCGTTGATTTGCACCATCGGGGCATTCGCGCACGCGCCCAAACATTCGACTTCCATAGTTGAAAACATTCCATCCGACGTGGAATCGCCCATGTGAACGCCCAAAGATTTTTCGCAGGACTCAACAATTTTTGATGACCCGCAAAGCCAGCATGGCGTGGTTGTGCAAACTTGGATGAGGTATTTTCCCACGGGTGCGAGGTTATACATGGAATAAAATGTGGCGACCTCATAGACCTTCATCGGGGCAACGCCGACGATGCGGGCGATTTCATCCATGGCCGCACGAGAAAT
>CAUJHK010000019.1 GCA_963204715.1 Pseudomonadota bacterium
CAAAACCGCATCACCAAGACCAGCAGGAGAATCGGACACGACAAACCCGGCAGACCGCATGGCTTCCATTTTTGCAGGCGCTGTATCATCCGCCCCAGAAATAAGCGCACCAGCGTGACCCATGCGTTTTCCTGGAGGAGCCGTTGCGCCCGCGATAAAGCCGCCGATTGGTTTTTTCTTTTTCTGCGCCTTATAAAATTCAGCCGCTTCAATCTCCGCAGTGCCGCCAATTTCACCAATCATCAAAATGGCTTGGGTTTCGTCATCCGCCAAGAACATTTCCAGACAATCAATAAAGTTTGTTCCGTTCACAGGGTCGCCGCCAATACCAATGCAGGTGGTTTGACCAAGACCCGCTGCGCCTGTTTGCGCAACCGCTTCGTATGTCAGCGTGCCAGAGCGTGACACAATTCCAACCTTGCCGCGTTTATGAATATGGCCCGGCATAATCCCGATTTTGCATTCACCAGGCGTGATTACACCAGGGCAGTTGGGGCCAATAAGACGTGTTTTAGACCCCGTCAACGCACGCTTCACACGCACCATATCAAGGACAGGAATCCCTTCCGTGATACACACCACCAATGGAACTTGCGCATCAATTGCTTCCAAAATGGAATCAGCCGCGAATGGAGGGGGCACGTAAATGACGGACGCATTCGCGCCTGTTTTCTTTACCGCCTCATCCACAGTGTTGAAAACAGGAAGGTCAAGATGGGACTGCCCGCCTTTGCCCGGCGTCACGCCGCCCATCATTTTGGTGCCATAGGCGATGGCCTGTTCGGAATGGAATGTCCCTTGCGCCCCCGTAAAACCCTGACAAATTACCTTTGTATCTTTGCCTACCAAAACGGCCATGATCGTCTCTTTCGTTGTGTACGGTTGATCGAGTAAAAATTGCCTCTTCTTTATAAAGACTTACCCCCCGAAATCAAGGGAAAGGGACGCCTGTATTCGCCTCTTCCACAAGGTCATTCATAAAAAGATGAATTTCCCTCCCGAATTAAGAAGATGTTAATATGAAAACAATATGATACGGGGTGATATTGCATTTAAATGCCAAAGGGGGAATTTTTGGCCACACGTAAAAAACAACAAGACCAGCTCGTTATCACTGCTGAAGACGACAAACTCGCCGCCCAATATAATATTGGTTACATTGTCGCAGCATTAAAAAAATGCAGCGATGACCAGTTTGAAACGTTTATTGATAAGAACGCGAACATAGTTGCGGACGTTCTTATGGCGAACGCGCCGCATTTGTTTAAAGACTATGCGCCAAACCTAACGGGGCGAGAGCTTAAAGAGATGTTTATCAAAAACATTCAAACGGCAGGCCCGCAGACAATTTTAAGCCTAGATACAACAGGCCTCGTTAAGCAACGCAAGCTAACATCACCTGAAACCGTTGCGCAGACACGCCAGGAAAAATTTGATAGAAAAGAGTTTCGTCGCCAGCGCCGCAATGACCACTATATAGGTGCGGCAGGAAATATTCGCGATGGATTACATGATGCGGGATTGATGGCATTATCAGTCGCCAAGCTTGGATTTTTTGGCGCGCGCGCCCTGACCAACACAACAATTCTTCCCGCAGCAAAAATATTGGCTGGAACCATTCACGCCATTCCTGCTTCACGAGGCACAAAAATAAAAGCCTCTCTTGCAGTCTCTGCAACCGCGGCCGCATTGCTCGCAGTTCCTGCTCTGGATTCAGACAAAATGATTTTGGATATGAATCTGGAGAATGCTTTTTTGAAAGCCTGCACACCAGACATTAGAAGTTTATCACCTGCAAACATTGCTTACGCGCTTGATTTTAATGTAAATGCAGCAGACCATCCGCGCGAAAACCATGCTTACCAGACCATGATGGCCGCATCAGACCATGGCGTTCCGCTTATCGCGCTACACATGATAGGATATTTTGAAAGCCAGAAATTTAGTGACATGGCATCAAACAATTCATCGGCCTCAAACCCCTTCCAGATGATTGACACAACAAAAGCGCTCCTCTTGCATAAATATGGCCAAGAAACATCTGCCTATCTTTCTGCTTTGGAACGCATGGGTAATGAACAGGCAAGCAATACAGACAAATCTCTTGTTTTGTCATTTGATGCTATATCCAAAGCCTCTATGGACAGCCTGAATGATGCTATCAAAAACCAGAAAATGTCTGGAGCTATTCATGATGCACTAGCCTATGCTGATTTATCTGACGTCGCGGCAGAACTAATAGCCCTTGATATAAAAGAAAAATTTCCAAACATTACAAACCCGGCATTATCACCAGAACAAATTGCTGATATCACAGTGCAGTATTATGCACGCGACCATTTTCTAGGATCAAAAAATTATGATCTTTTAAGCCAAATGGCCAAAGACCACTCGGGCTTATCGCTCACAGACTCACAGGCTGTGCAAAAAGCTTACGATGAACCCACGGCCAAACGGCTGGCACATATCGTGGAGATAAACCCCGCCCTTTTAAAAAAGGGGATGACAGCGGGCGAAGCACTGACATCCATCAAAAGTAATTTTATGGACTATGTTAAAAAGCCCTATCAGCAGTTTGCTGGCAACTACGCATCAGACATGAACATGCGGGATTTATGTTTGACGGACGCTGGTAAAGCCGCCATTCCCGCCAAAGTCAGCCATTTGGATATTATTGCCTATGAACATGGCTATGCAGGGCTTAAAGGTGTTTTGGGAGCTTTTGCCAAAAGCGTATCCATTGACCATGTTTCACCGCAAGTGGTGCAGGCAAAAAATGTTTCACTTTCAGATGCTATAGAGGCCGCTGTGCAAGATGCCAGCCAGTCTTCTGGATACGCGCCTGAAACATCTATAAAACCCAAAGCCAGACCCGTTGATAATGCCTTAAAAACAAGCCCGCGGCCAAAACCACGCCCAAGCGATTTAAGTTAAAACAAAAAAACCCGCCGTGATAGCGGGTTTTTGGTAAAGCGCAATAGCCTATTAAGCGGCCTTCATGGCTTTTTGTGTGGCTTCTACCACTTTTTTCGCGGCGTCCGCCAAATCATTCGCGGCGATAATGGGAAGGCCAGAATTGCTCAATATCTCTTTGCCTTCCTTGACATTTGTGCCTTCCAGACGCACAACCAGAGGTACAGACAATGACACCTCCTTGGCAGCCGCGACAACACCATTCGCGATAATGTCACATTTCATGATACCGCCAAAAATATTGACCAGAACGCCCTTCACATTTTTGTCGGACAGAATGATTTTAAAGGCTGCGGTCACGCGTTCAGTCGTGGCACCACCGCCGACATCCAAAAAGTTTGCAGGCTCACCACCATATAATTTAATGATGTCCATGGTCGCCATGGCAAGACCCGCCCCATTAACCATACAGCCAATATTGCCATCCATGCGCACATAGGAAAGATCCCAGTCTTTGGCGAGTTTTTCATTCGCGTCCTCTTCGCTTTCATCGCGCATATCATTGACGGCTTTTTGGCGGAACAGGGCGTTGTCATCAAAGTTCATTTTGGCATCAAGCGCGACAACTTCATTTTTGTCCGTCACAATCAGCGGGTTGATTTCAACAATGGAAGCATCCAGTTCAACAAAAGCCTTATACAGCGCAGCAAAGAATTTTTGTGCTGATTTCAGGGCATCACCCTCCAGCCCCAGACCAAAGGCCAATGTGCGGGCGTGGTGTGACTGAAATCCCGCGGCAGGGTCAATGGCAACGCGTGTTATTTTCTCAGGGTGTTTGTGCGCCACTTCTTCGATGTCCATGCCACCTTCGGTGGATGTCATGAAAGTAATGCGTGATGTTTTGCGGTCAATCACAACCGAGCAGTAATATTCCTTTTTAATATCCACACCATCCGTCACATAAAGGCGCTGCACTTCTTTGCCTTCAGGGCCTGTTTGTTTGGTGACCAGGACCTGATTCATCATGGCCTGCGCCGCCGCCTTAACCTCATCCGCGGACTTGCAAAGACGAACGCCGCCTTTGCCTTCAGGGTTGTTCTTGAACTTCCCTGCACCACGTCCACCTGCATGGATCTGCGCTTTTACAACATACAAAGGGCCAGGCAATTGGCTCGCCGCAGCCACGGCCTCATCCACGTTCATGGCGGGAATACCCTTGGGCACCGCAACGCCATATTTTGCCAAAAGCTCTTTTGCTTGATATTCGTGAATGTTCATGTTTTCAACCCTTTGAAACTGTTATGTATTTTAACAACGCTGAGAATAATCCTGCCTATTTTCTACCATCCCGCAGGGCGCAAGACAAACCCTTTTCTCCCCCTCATACACAAGCGTTTTGGCCAGATTTGTATCAAAATGCCCCAAAATGGTAAAATCTAGGTAACAAAGGATAATTGTTTGAAGCACATATCGCCAGAAGAGATGAGAACCGGCGCGGAGGCCATAAGCTTTCGCGATGAGCGCCTTACCGATCTGTTCAGCGTCCAAGCCGATAAGCCGTTTGATGAAGTTGGCGCAAAGCTTACCGACGATGAGAAAATTGAGCGCGAACGTGCAGGCTATCGCATGGAGAGTCCGGCTCTTGATTCAAGCAGCGACCCTG
The DNA here is from genome assembly GCA_963204715.1 of Pseudomonadota bacterium. Lineage (GTDB taxonomy): Bacteria > Pseudomonadota > Alphaproteobacteria > Micavibrionales > Micavibrionaceae > Micavibrio_A. Next base: position 4,577 of record CAUJHK010000019.1, read on the forward strand.
AGTCCAAAGAAGGGCAAAAAGAAAAACGCAGAAAAGAGCGCGAGGCCGCTGGCAAAGGATACATGATTGGCCATCTTGAGCTTACGACATCGCAAATTATAGATACACTGACCTTGCAAAGCCAGAACCTGCGCAATATGTCGCTAATGGACGCAAGCTTTTTGGGGCGTGACCTGACACGCAACGATGTTTTACGGGTAAAAGACGGGAAAATTATTTCCGCTGACCAGGACCCCAACGACCAGTATGTCGTAAAAACCATGGAGCAAAAAGCCGCCTTTGAAGAAGCGAACGGCATCTGCGTTTTAAAATTTTCCGCCGATGAAATTGGCACTGACGCCACAGGCAAAAATTTTGCCATTCCTTACGATGAGCAAAAAGAACGCCTTGACCAGACAGTCGCGCAAATAGATGAAACCACACGCCAGTTAAAGAGCGGCGAGATAACGCCTGATGAACTGCCAGAGAATATGCGCAACCTTGTCATTGAAGGACGCGAAAATAATTTTGCACCACAACCCCCTGTTTTAAGTGCCAATTTATTACCCCCAACGCCTCTCGCACCCTGATTTTATTGCTATCCCCACGCTTTTCCTGTAGGTTTGTCCTATGCAGGACACAAAGGACAAAGACGGGCTAACCCCCATAGAACGCCTTGCTGCCGAGCGCAAAGCCGACAGGCAAAAGCGCACGCGCGCGCAAATTCAAGAAGACCGCGAAGACGTGACTATGGATTTGCAAATGGAAAAGCTGGGACTTACCCAGCGCACTGACGGCAAGGCCGCCACGACCAACCGCATCCATCAGCACACACAAAACAAGAACAGGTTGATGCAAGGCCTGCAACAATATGCTTTTGGGCTTGCCTCTGCCGCAGCCTCTATCACCGCCATTTTCAAAAATGTCACTGATCTGGCCTATAGCTTTGGCAAGGAAGCCGCCGCCGCACATGCGGCGCACGCCCAGCATATCTCTGCCACCACAGCGCCTGCGCAAGACGAGTTTTATTACTACGACACCGCCGCCGTATCAGGCATGGCTGCGCAAATATTAAATGAAGAAGCAAAAAGGGTAGATGAACTTGTGCAAGAGCTGCGATCGGAAAGTAATGCGGCCAAGATTGCAAGCCTGACCATGCAAATCCAAGACCTAACAAAATATTACAATATGCGCCCACACCCCGTAACAGGGCTTTATGTTCATTTGTATGACGAGATTGAGCGTATTGAAGCCTTATACAACCCGCACGGCACATTAGATACCGCTGGCAGCGTTTGCTTTTACTGCCCGCTGGCCGACAAGGCGAATTTGCGCGGGGTAAAAATTGTTGTGGCAGATGCGTATGACCAAAACCCGCAAGAAGTACAATTAACACAGCAAAACATAGCGGACGCGAAGGCACAAGCACCAGCCCCTTCCCTTCACCACACATAAACAAAATTATGCAGACACAAAAAAACCCCGCCACTTTGTGCGGGGTTTTGTTTTAAAGGTTTGGCTGTTTACATTATGCCGCGACTTTGTCCGCCGCCGACACAAGGTCTTTGACGGCGTTGACAGAGCTATCAAACATTTTTTGCTCTTCCGCATTGAGTTTAATTTCAATAACTTTTTCAACACCGCCTGCGCCAATAACAACTGGCACTCCGATATAAAGGCCTTTTACGCCATACTCGCCATTCAACTGCGCGGCGCAGGGCATAACCCGTTTTTTATCTTTCAGATAGCTTTCCGCCATAGCTATAGCAGAAGACGCAGGTGCATAATAAGCCGAGCCTGTTTTTAGAAGGGCCACAATTTCCGCGCCGCCATCCCGCGTGCGTTGAACAATTTTGTCCAGTTTGTCTTGTGTCGTCCAGCCCATGGAAACAAGATCAGGCAGCGGGATACCCGCCACTGTGGAATAACGCGTCAAAGGCACCATAGAATCTCCATGGCCACCAAGAACGAAGGCCGTAACATCTTCCACAGACACTTTAAATTCATCCGCCAAAAAGTGACGAAAGCGCGCAGAATCAAGAACGCCAGCC
>CAUJHK010000020.1 GCA_963204715.1 Pseudomonadota bacterium
CCCGCTCGCGGCCATGGCTTCGGAGATGATAGGGCAAGAGGCACAGACCATTCGCGCCAAGGCAGAAAATATCTTCGCCAAATGTCACTCCTACATGGAACGCGCCATTAAAGCCGCTATAGATGCCGATGTCATACCGCCTATGGACGCCGAACAAAAATCCAGAGAAGTGAATGATTTTATCACTGGCCTTATGATGATGGCACGTATCCACAACAATCTGGACGGCCTTTCCCATGATTTAAAACCTGGACTGTTTAGAATTTTAAACCTTAAACCCATTCTTAAAACCACGACCCATGCCAACGGGGCATAAAATATAAAGAGAGCAGAACATGACACAGAACCGCACAAAAAAAATTATTCTGGGATGCACCGCACTGGCCGTTATAACTCTGGGCGCCGTGGCTTTTCAAAAATCACCATGGGGGTCAGCGGCTGCGCAAATGCCAGGCGGAGAAATGCCTGCCATGCCAGTCCCCGTTATCAAGGCAAAAGAAAAGCCTGTGCAAATCTGGAAGTCTTTTTCAGGGCGTTTGATGGCGGTGGACTATGTGGAAATTCGCCCGCAGGTCAGTGGTAACATTGAAAAAGTCCACTTTTCCGATGGTCAGATTGTCAAAAAGGGAGATGTGCTTTTCACCATTGATCAAAAGCCTTATCAGGCCGCCGTCAATCAGGCACAGGCAGTCTATTCCGGTGCCAAAAATGATGAGGCCTACGCGCAGCAGGAATTTGCCCGCGCACAAGAACTTTTGAAAAGCGGCGCCATTTCCAAGCAAGGGTTTGATGAACGCACCAATCAGTTGAAAAACAACAAAGCCAACATCAACGCCGCCTATGCCGCCTTAAAAAGTGCGCAGGTTAATCTTGATCGCTCCACCATTCGCGCACCCATTGATGGTCGTATTTCACGCCCTGAAATAACACAAGGCAACCTTGTGAAAGCTGAAAATGCTCCGCTTTTGACAACCATCGTGTCGGATAAGGAAATTTATGGCGACTTCGAGGTGGATGAAGAAACCTATCTTGATTTCATCCGCAGCCAGTCTGGTCAAAGCGTGGAATCTGAACAGGCCATTCCCGTCAAACTTTCCTTAAGCAACGATACAAAAGAATATCAGGGGAAAATAAAAAGCTTTGATAATAAAATAAACCCCTCAACTGGCACCATCCGCGCGCGCGCTGTCTTCGCGAATGAAGACAACGCCCTCTTGCCTGGCATGTTTGCCAATGTTTTGATCGGGTCTTCTGGTACAGATTCAAAAATAACTGTCCCTGAAAAAGCTGTTTTGACAGACCAAAGCCGCAAGTTTGTCTATGTTATCACCGATGGCGCAGCAACCTACCGCGAGGTCAAACTTGGCGCCAGCACCAATCATGAACGCATCGTAGAATCAGGCCTTGCTGTTGGCGATCTTGTGATTATCGACAACCTCATGAAAATCCGCCCGGGCGCAAAGGTGCAAGGCATGTCGCAAGCAGAGCTTGATGCCATGAAGGCACAAATGGCCGCGGGTACACAGGCAGGCGCGTCTGCATCAGAGAAGGCACCATCACCAGAAGCAACAGAAAAACCTCAAGACACGCCAGCCAAAGATGCACCAGCGGCGAAGGAATAAAACATCATGAATATTTCACGTTTTTTTGTTGATAGGCCCATCTTCGCCGCCGTCTTGTCCTTGCTTATTTTTCTGGCGGGCGTTGTGTCGATGTTCAAGCTTCCCGTATCGGAATATCCGGAAGTGTCACCGCCATCTGTTGTCGTCAACGCAGTCTTTCCAGGGGCTTCGCCCGCTGTCATAGCGCAAACGGTGTCCACGCCTTTGGAGGAATCGATAAACGGTGTGGAAGACATGCTCTATATGTCTTCCCTTGCCACAACGGATGGCAACATCCAGCTCACCGTGACTTTTAAAATAGGAACGAACGTTGACCTTGCGCAACAGCTGGTGCAAAACCGCGTATCGCAGGCCCTGCCAAGATTGCCTGATATTGTCCGCCAGCTGGGTGTAACAACGGTCAAAAGCTCATCTGACTTAACCATGGTTGTCCACGTTCTCTCACCAGACAACTCCTATGACTCGCTTTACCTTGGCAACTACGCCAACCTCAACATCAAGGACAGGCTCTCGCGTTTACCAGGTATTGGGCAAGTGCAGATTTTTGGTCAGGGCGACTACGCCATGCGCATCTGGCTTAACCCCGATAAAATAAGCCAGCGCAACCTGACAGTTGATGATGTTATCAACGCCATTCGTGGCCAGAACGTACAAATTTCTACAGGCACCATCGGCGGCCCGCCCTATAAAACAGGCCAGCAAGTCCAGATGCCCATTAACGCAAAAGGTCGTTTGTCCTCTCCTGAAGAATTTGAAAATATCATTATAAAACGTGATGAGAATGGTGTTATCACACGCCTGTCTGATGTCGCGCGTGTAGAGCTGGATGCCCAGCAATACGCCCTTCGCTCCTTGCTGGATGGAAAAGAGGCTGGCGCTCTGGCCATTTTTGCCGCGCCTGGCTCCAACGCCCTTGCCATTTCAAATGAAGTCCGCAAAACCATGGTCGAAATAAAATCAACCTTCCCCAAAGGCATTGATTACGACATTGTCTATGACCCCACCAAGTTTGTGAGCGATTCTATTGATGCCGTTATTCACACGCTCATAGAGGCCATCTTGCTGGTTGTGCTTGTGGTTATTGTCTTTTTGCAGACATGGCGCGCCTCCATCATCCCGCTTTTGGCTGTGCCTGTTTCCATCATTGGGACATTCACATTCATGTACCTGTTTGGTTTTTCCATCAATGTTCTATCGCTCTTCGGGCTTATTCTGGCCATCGGTATTGTGGTGGATGACGCCATCGTGGTGGTCGAAAACGTGGAAAGGAACATTGCAAACGGTCTTTCCTCGCG
>CAUJHK010000021.1 GCA_963204715.1 Pseudomonadota bacterium
ATCGTTGTGATAGGTCGGACGTGTCATTCAGTTTTAAAACGCATTTCTCCGCTTCTAATGTTTTTCTTAACGATTCGATGGTTCGGTCATAAACACGCACTGCAATTCTTCGGTCATTAAAAAGTTCGTAAATTTTGTCAAAAAGTAACTTTCCCGACAATCCTACTTCTTCTTTTCCTGTCCATCGATTTTCACCCTTATGAACAACCTGTTCTATTTCTACAGAACCATACTGAACCTTTAAAACCTCCATAGAATCTCTGATATAATTCATACTTGGACTTGGTATATAAAAATTTACAGCAATTCCTATTTGCCCATTCTTGGTGTTTTCTAAGTCAATCTCTCGCCGTCTTTTTAGTCTTACAGCTTCAAGACTTGTTATGCTTGGCATTTCCATCGTCGTCTCCGTGGGGGCTTTATGAAGTACGCGGATATTAGCACAAAGCGCCCCAAGGCAAAAGGAACATTATCGCAAATCACATAAGGAAATATTAACGACACATCGCCAGGTGCGAAAATTGCTTGATTTCCTGCGCCAAAACCCGCTATAACCCTTCATTCCTTGTGATCTGGCTAGAGATATCGGCTGCCTCGATTACATATTATTTAACTCTTTCAAGGAGATAACAAATGCCGAAGATGAAGACCAAAAGCAGCGCCAAAAAGCGCTTCTCGCTGACCGCCTCTGGCAAGGTCAAATTCAAACAAGCCTCAAAAGGTCACCGTTTGATGCAAAAACCAAAATCCATGAAACGCAAAGCCAAGGGCACTGACACCATGGCCCACGGCGATGGCGCGAAAGTGATTAAAAGCTTTATGCCTTACTGCCGCGCTTCTAAAACAACCACAAAAAAAGCTGAACCCAAAGCAGCCGTGAAAGGAGCCAAATAATGGCACGCGTTAAAGGAGGCCCTCGCGCCCACGCCCGTCACCGCAAGTTTATCAACGCCGTTAAGGGACATTACGGACGCCGCAATAGCTGTTTCCGTACCGCAAAACAATCATACGAAGCCGCAGGCCAGTATGCCTATATCGGTCGTAAGCAAAAGAAACGTAACTTCCGCGCTTTGTGGATTCAGCGTATCAATGCTGCTGCCCGTATCAATGGTATGAACTATTCAACATTTATGAATGGTTGTATCAAAGCGGAAATCGGTCTTGACCGCAAAGTGTTGTCGGAAATTGCGATTCATGACCCAGAAGCCTTTGCCGTGATTGCAAAAGCCGCCCGTGCGGCCGCAACCAACAGCCAGTCACAGGCCAAAAAAGCCGCTTAAGGTTTTTAAGCTCTATAAATTTTAAAGCCGCCCTGTCATAGGGCGGTTTTTTTTTGTGCTTACAAAGGTTAATGTTGGTGGACTAAGTCCACTTTTTTTGGGGTTTTTAACCACAGCGCACACAGAGTTTTTGAAACGCGAAGGGTCGAAGAGGCGAAGGATTCCGCACATCATGGCGAGAGAATGTAATAAGCGCGGCAATCCATGGATTGCTTCGTCGCTCACGCTTCTCGCAATGACGGATGTATTCGTTAATGTTGGTCAAAATGCAGGCTTAAAAAGCTATAAAAAAATCCGCCACAGGGCGGACGCAAGAATAGTGCTTACAGGCACAGTATAGCAAAAACATAACCGAAAAGACAGGTTTTTCGTTCCCTTTTTCTTTCTTTCCCGCTACAACTTCACCCATGACTTATCTGGCTGTATTCGACTGGAATGGGACGTTGTTTGATGACACATCAGCAACCTTAAAAGCCACAAACGCCGTTCTGGCAAAGTTTGATATTCCCGCCATCACCATGCACAGGATGCAAGATACATTTTCCTTCCCCCTTATCCATTTTTACGAAAAAATGGGGGTTTCTGCGGACGAATATCTGCGCCGCGCCGAAGAAGAGGGCCAAGCCTATGTCGAGGCTTACGAATCTCATTACCATGAATGCAATATTGCCGATGGGGCGTTTCAATTGCTGGAATGGCTGAATGAGAGGAACGTGCATTCCATGATTTTAAGCAACCACATGCAAGAGAATCTGGACAAGGATGTCCATCGCCTTGGCATCGCCCCGCACATGAAGCATGTTTCGGGCAATAGCGAGCGCGCAACCATCACTCAGGGGCTTTCCAAGCAAATCCGCCTAGAGGCCTATATGGAAGAGCACGGGTTTGAACCCCACAAAACCTTTATTATAGGCGATTCCCACGAAGAGCCTGAGCTTGCCAAGCGGCTGGGCATTATGGGGATTAGCATCGCAGGCGGTCTTTTGTCTGCCGCACGCCTTGAAAAATACAAGGCCGACCATATTGTCCAAAAACTGCATGAAGTGCGGCCATTTTTGGAAAAACGCTGGAAATTATAGGCTTTTTCAGGCTATAAAGTCCCCCATGACACAAAATTTAAGCACCATTAAAGACGAGCTTGCGCAGGTAATTTCCGCCGCAAACGATTTAAAATCTCTTGAAGAGGCCCGCATCACCGCGCTTGGTAAAAAAGGACGTATTACCGACCTTATGAAATCATTGGGCGGGATGGATCCTGAAGAGCGCAAGAACTTTGGCGCGGCCGTCAATATGCTTAAAGACGACATAGCCGCTCTGATTGAAAAACAGGAAGCGGGCCTTAAAAAACAGGCGATGGCTGAGCGTCTTTCCAAAGAGACCATTGATGTCACATTGCCCGCCCGCCCCATCACAAAGGGTGCTATTCACCCCGTCACGCAGACCATGGATGAATTGATTTCCATTTTTGGATCCATGGGGTTTGAACTGGACGAAGGGCCAGACATCGAGGATGATTTTCACAATTTTACGGCACTGAATTTTCCACTTGGCCATCCTGCGCGCGAAATGCACGACACATTTTATTTGCCCGAGGATGGTGATGAAAAAGGTGAGGCCGCGAAAAAGCTTCTACGCACGCACACATCAACCGTGCAAATCCGTCATATGCTGGGGCGCAAGCCGCCGTTTAAAATGATTTGTATGGGGCGCGTATATCGCTCTGACTACGACATGACGCACACGCCCGTCTTTCACCAGATAGAAGGATTGGTCATTGATAAGGCCATCAATATGGGACATTTGAAAGGGTGCTTGATGGATTTCCTGCAAGCCTTTTTTGAAGTAGATAATCTTCCCATTCGCATGCGCCCAAGCTTCTTTCCTTTCACAGAACCCAGTGCAGAATTTGATATGGGCTGTTCACGCAAAAATGGTGAATTTAAAATTGGCCAAGGCGATAGCTGGATTGAAATGGGTGGATCAGGCATGGTTCATCAGAACGTTTTAAAGCACTGCGGCGTTGACCCCAATGAATATCAAGGTTTCGCCTTTGGTCTTGGGGTGGAGCGGCTTGCTATGCTCAAATACGGCATTCCCGATTTGCGCACCTTCTTTGAATCAGATGTGCGCTGGCTTAACCATTATGGCTTTGATCCGCTCGACCGACCCAATCGTGCAACAGGGGTGAAAGGATAACATATCATGAAATTCACACTCTCTTGGCTCAAAGAGCATCTGGACACAACGGCCACGCCACAAGAAATTGCAGACAAGGTGACTGCCTTGGGGCTTGAGCTGGAAAGCATGGAAGACAACGCCAAAATGTTTGAGGCGTTTAAAGTTGCCATCATCGAAAAAGCCGACAAACACCCCGATGCCGACCGTTTAAAAGTTTTAACCGTCGATACAGGCAAAGAAAAATTACAAGTTGTTTGTGGCGCGCCCAATGCGCGTCAAGGCATGAAAGGTGTTTTCGCACCCGATGGATCTTTCATCCCTGGCACTGGTGTGACCTTAAAAAAAGGTGTGATACGCGGTCAAGAATCCAACGGCATGATGGTATCAGAACGCGAGATGGGATTATCCGATGAGCATAATGGGATTATCGAAGTGGATGCAAACCTTCCGCTCGGCACGCCGTTCGCGGATGTTTATGGATTAAACGACATTGTGTTTGATGTGTCGGTAACGCCCAACCGCGCCGATTGCGCAGGGATAAAAGGCATTGCCCGTGACTTGGCCGCCGCTGGCCTTGGCACACTTAAAGAGCCTGATGCAACACCCGTCAAAAGCACATTCAAAAACCCGATTTCCGTGAGCATTGAGGATAATGAGGGATGCCCCCTTTTCCTTGGTCGTTATATTCGCGGTGTTAAGAACGATGTATCGTCCGAAGACTTGGCCAATAAATTAAAATCCATCGGCCTTCGTCCCATTTCAAAGCTGGTGGATGTCACAAACTTTTTTTCGATTGATTCCTGTCGCCCTTTGCACGCCTTTGATGCCGACAAAATAAAAGGCAACATAAAAGTGCGCAGCGCCAAGGATGGTGAAAAACTCGAAGCCCTCAATGACAAAACCTATACATTATCGGATGGCATGGTCGCCGTGTGTGACGATTCAGGCGTTATAGGCATTGGCGGTGTCATGGGCGGTGTATCCACATCGGTTGATGAAAATACCAAGAATGTTTATATCGAATGCGCGTATTTTGATTCTTACCGTACGGCGAAAACAGGCCGCGCCCTCGAAATTATATCTGATGCCCGTTACCGTTTTGAACGCGGCGTGGACCCAGACTTTGTTGCGCCCGCCATGGAACTCGCCACCAAAATGATTATAGAATTATGCGGCGGCGAAGCATCCGATGTCTTCATCGCAGGCAAAGCGCCAGACACCACACGCAGTTATGATTTTGATCCTGCCTATACGCAAAAATTATCGGGTGTGACACTCGATGAAAAACGCCAAATCGAGATTTTAAAATCATTGGGCTTTAAAGTTGATGGCAAGAAAGCAACGCCGCCATCATGG
>CAUJHK010000022.1 GCA_963204715.1 Pseudomonadota bacterium
CACATTGTCTATTTCTTCTGTCGCAGTCCCGCCAGCATCTGTGTAAGCGCCTGTAAATTTGGAGCCGTTGTCCAATTCATCAGACGGTGGGCCTTCTGTACCATTGTTGGGAATGCCAAGTGTTCTATTGATGGCCATGCAGATTTCGCGCGACACGGGGTAGAGATATAAAAGCTCTGTTTTTGCAGTGCCGACGTTTAAGACAGTATAGCCACTGGTGACGGATGGCGGGGCGGCCGTATCGGGGAAAAAGGTTAGGCGCGCTGCACCGCCTTTGGTTGAAAACACATCACAGGATTCATTCGCGGGCGCATTACCATTGGCATAGCCTGTCAGCGAAGAATCATTAAAATTCAAATCATTTTCTGAACATCCGCGCGACATCATGGCATCAATGGATTGCTTTAACGCCCCGCCATAGGACATGATTTGTGAGGCCTGAATGGAGGCGCGTTCAACGCTTCCCGTTTCTTCAGTATTGGAGGATGTTTTGGAGAGCACGTAGGTCAATCCGCCCAATAACACGATGGCGATGAGAATGAAAATGAGGGCGCTGCCGCTATTTTTGTTGTTGTTCATGCCTGTCCTACCGCGCCAGAAGAATATAATAGAAAATATATTTGCCCGAGTATGTACCCGCATTGTCCTGATAACACCCAAAGTTTTTCCCCGCCGCCCCGATGGACACGTAAGAGGCCGCCGTATCTGTAGCATCATAAACCCCTGTAAATTTGTTTGAGGTATCTGCGTTATAATTTTCTGATGGCGGCGCGGCACCTGCAGTGCCTATGCCTGCCATTGTGTTGATGGCAATGCACAGGTCTTGCGGCATATCCACAAGGTTAAATTCCAGCTCTTTGGCGGTGTCAGGGCAAGGGGTGGGGCCTGTGCCGACCCCCTCATAGCAGTGCCGCCCGACAAACAGCATGGTTGCGCTGGTCAACACATCTTGCGCGGGTGTTACCAGCTTTAGACCCCCGCCAGAGCTACTGAAAACATGGCATTTTTGGGAAACGGGAGCAGTAGCATTTACATATCCAGACCCGCTTGCATGATAGGTCGCACCCTCAAAGGTAATTTGTGTGTCCGTACAACCATTTGCAATGATGATGTCTTTAACTGCCCCGCGCAGCTTGTCGCCATAGGCTATGATATCCTGCGCCGCCAGCTTCTGCTTTTCGGCCGTCACCTGATGAACATTGGCGCGCATGCTTTGCGCCACCACAAAACTAAGAGCCGCGAACAGAACTATTCCTATCAATATTATAACCAGCACGTTGCCAGACTGGGGGTTATTGATGTGTTGTGCTTGATTTTTCATAGAGATTTGGGTCATATAGTAGCCATTCAAACCATTATTTTAACACAGAAAACAACCATGACACACGCAGAAAAGACAAAAGAGGCTCCTCTATCCACCAATCCGCGCGAAGCGCGCGAGCAAAAGCTTGTCGAACTGCGAAAACGCGGCATAGACCCATACCCCCATAATTTCCCGAGATCCCACCAGGCAAAAGAGCTGCAGGACAAATACGCATCTCTTGAAAACGGTGTGGAAACGCAAGACGAGGTGGCGGTTGCGGGCCGCATTATGGCCATGCGCAACAACGGGATGTTTTTAGACCTGACAGACGCATCGGGAAAAATTCAGGTGTTTTGCCACAAGGATACGATGAGCGAGGAAGAGCTGTCCAAGCTGGAACTTTTTGACATAGGCGACATTGTCGGTGCGAAGGGCACCATTCGCCGCACGCCGCGCGGAGAGCTTTCGGTGCGCACAAAAGAGATTTTTATGCTCACGAAATCCATGCTTCCATTGCCTGAAAAATATCATGGATTGACGGATGTTGAGGCGCGTTACCGCCAGCGTTATCTTGATTTGATAATGAATGAGGAGAGCCGCGAGACACTTCGTAAACGCTCAAAAATAGTGTCTTGCATTCGTCGTTATATGGAAGATTTGGGCGCGATAGAGGTGGAAACACCTATCTTCCACCCCATTCTTGGCGGAGCGAATGCGCGTCCGTTTGTCACGCATCACAATGCGCTGGACGCTGATTTTTACTTGCGTATTGCCACAGAACTGCCCTTGAAGCGTTTGATTGTCGGCGGATTGAATGATGCCGTGTTTGAAATTGGCCGTATCTTCCGCAATGAAGGCATTTCGATTAAGCACAATCCTGAATTTACATCCATTGAAGGATATCATGCCTATAAGGATTATAACGACATCATGGAAATGATGGAGGATTTAATTCGCAAAACCGCGATGGCCGTGAACGGATCTATGAAGGTTATGATGGGCGAGAATGAAATAGATTTTGAGCCGCCTTTTGCCCGAAAATCCATGGTGGATCTGGTCAAAGAGCATACGGGGGTGGATTTTATGGCGTTTGAAACGGCAGATGAAGCGCGAGTCGCGGCCAAAAAACTGGGTGTTCACCCAACAGAATTTGCACAGTGGGGTGATATTGTCGCTGCCGTGTTTGACGAGAAGGTGGAGCACACCCTTATTCAACCTACGCATGTGATTGATACGCCTATGGATATATCGCCATTGGCAAAGGTTCACCGCACCAACCCAAGATTGGTGGAGCGTTTTGAAACCTACATCAATGGATGGGAAATTGTGAATGCGTTTTCGGAACTGAATGACCCTAAAATTCAGCTTGCGCGATTTCAAGAGCAAGTTGCCCAGAAAGAAAAGGGTGATGACGAGGCGCAGATGCTGGATGATGACTTTGTCACCGCATTGGAATATGGCATGCCGCCCACGGGTGGATATGGCCTTGGTATAGACAGGTTTGCCATGCTTTTGACAGGGTCACATAATATTCGCGATGTTATCGCCTTCCCGACATTGAAACCAAAGAAAGATCCGTTTGAATGCTCTTCAAAGTCAAGGCATTTCGTTTCAACAACGTCAAATGTACCAGAACAAGAAGCCGCAGATTACAAATCAGTAGATGAAACAAAACGCCGTTTTGTTATTGTTGTAAACGAAAAGGAAGATAACGTAGGAAAGCTTATGAATGCAATAGGGCATAGCATGGCTGGCCTTGTTGGTCGTGCTGCATCAAACGAAAACTTTTATTTTGTAGATTATGTAGATGGGGATGGAGCATTACATCCATCGATATCCCATTATCCTGTTATTGCACTTAAGGCTAAAAATTCTAATGCTATTAAGAAGGTACGCGAAGAAGCGCAGGCCAAAGGCATTGCTTTCACAGACTTTTTAAAAACCATGTCGATTGGAAAAACGGCTGAGCAATTGGAAGCAACAAAAAATTCAAAAGGCGATGAAATAGAATATATGGGGCTGGCATTGTTTGGCGATACTGATAAAATTCGTGAAATTACAAAAAAATTGTCTTTATATAACTAAAGTGTCATGCCCGCATGAGGCGGGCATCTGGATCCCCGCACAAAGACGGGGATGACGAATTAAAAGGAAAATAAAAATGAGCAAACTTGAGCAGATAAAAGAAGATATTTATGTATCCATTGCCAATGAAAACGAAGGCATTTTGGAAGCGATTGACGAGCTTAAAGAAGAGCTGAAAAAGCAAGGCACAAAAGAGGTAGAGTTTGAACCCACGCGCCTTGTCCAAAACAACCGTCAAGGCCGCCAGATGATGAAATCATTTTTTAAAAAGCGCGGCGTGATTGTAAAATTTGCAAAAATAGCGAACGAGTAAAGCCCGCCTTTTGATTATGGCGATGGGGCAGACGAGCCGCCAGGGCCAGAAGAGCCGCCACCTTCAAACGTTTTGCGTGCTTTATTGATTCCCGCGCGGGAGATGCTTTCGGGCAGTTTTGTTTTCTCATCAATAATGGCGGTGGCAAGATAAGCGGGTGTCATTCCTTGCGCGCCTTGCAAGTTCGCCCCCGAAAAATTCGCGCCCCTGATGGACGTGTTTAAAGGATTCCATGTGGTTTTTCTAAGGTCAGCGCCAGAAAAATCTGCGCCTTCAAAAAACAGATGGTCACCAGAAAAAATCTGCCCTGTCAGATTTGCGCCAACGAGATTCATTCTCTGGTTTATTTGATATATCATTAAAAAATGTGAAAAGGCATGATGCACGGGCGGCGTGGCTTCGCTGTATTTTTGCCAGAGTTTGTTTGTAACGGAATAGTCCTGTCCAAAAGTTGGTTTAGAGAAAAAATCTTGCGTTCTTTGTTCAGCGGTGGAGCTTTGGCGGTCAAAAATTTTCCCCAGTTTTTTTTGCTCTTCAGGCGGTTTTCTAAGAAAAAGCTCATTATCGACATTGTTCGCATAGGCAATATCTTTTTCTCTGGCCTCTTCAAAAAGAACAGGCATCTTTTTTAAAGCTTCAATTCTTTGCGCAAGGGAGTGGGCATAACCCAGCTTTGCTGACCCAAAATAATGTTCTTTAAACAAATCGGTGCGGCCAAAATGGGCATAGATGCGAAATTCCTCAACGAGAGGGACGGGGTATCCTTCGATCTCATCGTTTACTTCGCGGGCTAAAAAATCCAGCAGCTTTTCATGCAGTACAATCATACCCCGCATTCTACATTATTTGTCTGAACAAAGTCTAAAACCTGCTAGCGGGAGCGATAAATCAGCCTTTTCATGAGATTCGCCTTTTTGAGGAGTGTAGCGATCGACCCATGGAGTGACGATGTCGGAAAGGGCGGGGCGGGGACGATCTTCGGGCTTTTGCAGTTGCTGGCCGATGTAAATGAACCCTGCGATATTGTCACGATCATCACACCCCAGCGCTTTGCGGACATCTTCATTATAAGCGGGCCATTCGGTCAGCCAGTTGGTGGCATACCCCAATGCGTTTGCAGCCAAGCATAAAATATAACACGCCGCGCCCGATGATAACATTTGCTCCCACGCTGGTGCCTTGCCGCGTTTGATGCGGGATATGACGGCGATGATAAGCGGGGCGCGGGTGAAACGTTCGGATTCTAATTCCAGTTTTGCGGGTGCGGCGTCGGGGTTTTCACGCGCAAAGGCCGCGCTTAACACGGCGCCGAATTTTACGCGCGCCTCCCCCTCAAACACCACAAACCACCATGGACAAAGTTTGTTATGGTCCGGCACACGGGATGCCGCGGTCAGGATTGTTTGAATCTGGTCTGGCGTTGGCGCGTCCCCACCAATATCCTTGATGGGCGTGGAGCGGCGGGTGAGGAGGGATGATAGGAGAGTCATCGAAAATTATTAAGTGGTTTCTTGATGAAAAGAAAGCATAAAAAATAATCATTGCCGTTCATATTTTGGATAAAAGATAGCTGGCTTTTGTGGTGTAATACTATTTGAAAAAGTTCTCCAGCCAAATCTTTCTTTGAATAATTCTGTATTGGCCGTTGCTTCCATTTCAAGCGGTACGAATGGAGCACCACAATTTATCATGTTAAAAAGTCTATGTCTTCCATTCGTATGACTTAGAGGCATATCAAATTCTGGGCGATAATTTAAATGGGGTAATTCATGTTTAACCGTTAATCTGTGGCCACGAAGATTTTCAAGACTCGATGCTAATGACATGTTTAACAAAATAGGATCTTCTCCTGTTGTCCATTCTGTCTCTATTGCCTTTTTCCAAGTCAGACCCAAATTTTTAAGTGTAGTTTCTAAATCCTTAGTTTGACTACGCCAGAGTTCTAAAACTTTTTGCGCATCGGCAATGACAACCTTCCACCCGTCTCGCATATGAGGAGAAGTATATACTTGTCTGAGGTAAATATAAGCAGCCTCATCCTGTGGAACATGAACAGGATATATACTTAAAAGACCCCCACGGTATAACGATGATGACTGGGCAAATGTTTCTTTAATCCCTTTTTGTTTTGATTTTTCTAAATACTCACTTAAAGGATTTGTAGTCAGTCTATTAAAAAGGATGCCTTCGTTTGGCCCACTATCTTTGAAATCAATTCGATAACAAAGACCGTTTTGTTCGTAAAATTGAACAGGAGTCTTTATCGCGCCTTTGACAAGTTGCCATTTGATATCTTTTAAACCGTGTAGCGGCAAAAAAGCATCACGCACGGCCATAGCAACGCCAAGAATGTTTTGCGTGGCTACAGCGCCTTTGTTTTCTTGAATGTCGAATATATGGATTTGAGGACCTTCATTCATGTCGATATGTAATGCACACAAAGATTCACGATATTTTCCATCATCAGAAGGAGGAGCAAAAATAAATGAGGGTATAAAAGTCATACATGATAATTATAACAATCATATTTTTATGTCAATAAAAATCACCAAACCCCTTGTAACTTGCTGTTTTAACCCTATATTTCCCCTATGCGCGGAATGGTAGAAATCAATATGGCGGCGAGCAATCCTTTTGAGGACTCCCCCCCTTTTAAAATAAAATCAGACTATACACCGGCGGGGGACCAACCCACCGCCATTAAAAAGCTGGTTGAGGGGTTGGAGGCTGGGTTGACCGATCAAGTCCTTCTTGGCGTTACGGGGTCTGGCAAGACATTCACCATGGCGCAGATTATCCAGGAAACGCAGCGCCCCGCGCTTATCCTTGCGCCCAACAAAACATTGGCCGCGCAATTATATGGCGAGATGAAATCTTTTTTCCCCGACAACGCGGTGGAATATTTTGTGTCGTACTATGATTATTATCAACCAGAGGCGTATGTCCCGCGTACCGACACCTTCATTGAAAAAGATTCCTCCATTAACGAACAGATTGACCGTATGCGCCACGCCGCCACGAGGTCGTTGTTTGAGCGTAAAGACGTGATTATCGTTGCGTCTGTGTCGTGCATTTACGGTATCGGGTCCAAAGAAGATTATCAGGCGATGACGTTGGACATCCGCAAAGGGGACAGGCTGGACAGGCAGGCGCTGATAGAAAAGCTGGTGGTTTTACAATATAAGCGCAATGACATTGCGTTTGAGCGCGGAACATTTCGTGTGCGCGGCGACACGGTGGAATTGTTCCCCTCCCACATGGAAGATAGCGCGTGGCGGTTTTCTTTGTTAGGGGACGAGGTTGAGGAGATTGTAGAATTTGACGCCCTGACAGGGCAAAAACATTTAAAGATGGAGGGCGTGCGCGTGTACGCCAACAGCCACTATATCACCCCAGGCCCGACGATGGCGCAGGCTATTAAACAAATTCAGGATGATTTGAAGGTGCGTCTGGCGGAGTTTGAGGCGGCGGGAAAATTGCTGGAAGCGCAACGGTTGGCACAGCGCACACAATTCGATATTGAAATGATGATGGCCACGGGCGTGTGCAGCGGCATTGAAAACTATTCACGGTATTTAACAGGCCGCGCGCCGGGGGAAGCGCCGCCAACATTGATTGAATATTTGCCAAAAAATTCCATCATCATGCTCGATGAATCCCACGTCATGTTGCCGCAATTGGGCGCGATGTATAAGGGCGATAGGGCACGCAAGACAACATTGGTCGATTACGGGTTTCGTCTGCCCGCCGCCATAGACAACCGCCCTTTGAAGTTTGAAGAATTTAACGCCCTGCGCGGGCAAATTTTATATGTATCGGCCACGCCCGGCCCGTATGAGTTGGAACAAACGGGCGGTGATTTTGCCGAGCAGGTCGTGCGCCCCACGGGGGTGATTGACCCGCCTGTTGAAATTCGGCCAACCGAACATCAGGTCGATGATTTAATGTCCGAATGTAAGCTGGTGGCGCAAGGCGGCGGGCGCATTTTGGTGACGACATTGACCAAAAAGATGGCCGAAAGTTTGACCGAATATTTATCCGAAAACAATGTGCGCGTGCGGTACATGCATTCGGACATTGATACGTTGGAGCGCATTGAAATTATGCGCGACCTTCGCATGGGGGAGTTTGATGTTTTGGTTGGTATCAACTTGCTCCGTGAAGGGCTGGACATTCCTGAATGCATGTTGGTCGCCATTTTGGATGCGGACAAAGAGGGGTATTTGCGGTCCCGCACATCCCTTATCCAGACCATTGGCCGCGCGGCGCGTAACGTGGACGGGCGCGTGATTTTATATGCGGACTCCATTACAAAATCAATGAAGGCCGCGATGGACGAAACCGACCGCCGCCGCGAAAAGCAAGTGGCGTATAACACGGCGAACGGCATCACCCCCGAAAGCGTAAAGAAAAATATATCAAACGTGATGCACAGCGTGTTTGAACGCGCAGATTATATGGAAGTGTCGCGCGGCGTGATGGGATTGTCCGATACCGACCAAGCGGCGTTTGATTCCCCCGCAGCGTTCCAAAAACGCATCAAGGCGCTAGAGGACAAAATGAAAAAGGCGGCGGGTGATTTGGAATTTGAAGAGGCCGCAAAGATTCGTGATCAGATTAAAAAATTAAAACAACTTGATTTGGGCTTAACGGCGGAAAACCCGCTTGCGAGGAAGTTGGAGCAGGGGTGATTAGGTTTTTTTTGAGGAAGAACGATTTTCTATGTGGTATCTAGTTATTATTTGTTTCCACTCTAATAACAACATCATTCATAGTGTAATGTACAAACTGTTTTCCTAAATTGGTTAAGACATATGGTTTTTCTCCATCGAAAGCCGTCTCTACAGTCTTTGGAGCAATGCCTTTTCTTAAAGCGCGTGTTTTTTTT
>CAUJHK010000023.1 GCA_963204715.1 Pseudomonadota bacterium
GGGCGGCGCGGGCGCGTGACCACATCAAAAATCTTGCCTTTTTCACTCTGATTCATTTGTGCATTGTAACGCTCCCGCAGATTGGCGAGCGCAACACGATTGCCAGAAAGATTGAGCGCTATGGCGCGGTTTAAAATCAAATCCCGTTGATAATCCGTCAAAGGGCGCTTGGAAGAGATATCTTCTGTAACAATCAAATCATTCAGTGCGAACGCCGCCTCTTCCCACTTGCCCGCCATCCACGCAATGTCTGTGCGCAGGCGGTTTACATCAGGGTCCACGCGCATGCCTTCCAAAATAGCCAGGGCCTCATCAGGTTTTTTCTTCATGGACAACGCGCGCGCTTTTAACAAATAAATTTGACGTTGCTTTTCGGGGTCAACCGTTTCCTTCGCAGGTGTTTTGTTTTCTTCTGGTTTCGGCGAGGCTTGCGTAGCTTCTCCCGCCTGCGTTTCAACATCCTGCGGCTTTGAATCGGGCGCAGGTGATGTTGTGGCAGGCGTTGTTACTTCTGGAACTTTACCAGAAATCTTATCCAGCGTGTTTTGGGCAATTTCCAAAGACCTCAAAGCACCGTCAGGATTTCCATCCAAAAGCCGAATAGCGGCAAGGCGTATGGCAACTTCTGCCTTTTTGTTGCCCTGCAGACGGTTGTTGACCTGATACTCCAACAAGGATGCGGCGCGCCCTAGCAAATCCGCATCCACCAGGCGCTCGGCCAGTTTTTCAACATATTCCTCGCCCTCGTTCCCAGGGGGCGTTAAATCCTTGAACTCTTCATAAAAGCTGATGGCATCAATGGGCGACATTTGCGAAAGCCTGTCATTGACAAACACATCGCGGAAGGAGTTC
Organism: Pseudomonadota bacterium; assembly: GCA_963204715.1. GTDB lineage: Bacteria > Pseudomonadota > Alphaproteobacteria > Micavibrionales > Micavibrionaceae > Micavibrio_A. Next base: position 853 of record CAUJHK010000023.1, read on the forward strand.
ATCATCAGGTTTTTGACATCCTGATTTATCTGTAAATCTTCCGTCAGCGTGGACGCATTACGAAGCACCGTCAGCCCTTTCAAGTAATCTTTATTATCAATATAAAACTGACCAAGACGATAATTGATAAGCGTTTCCAGCTCATCCCCGCGCCACGCATAGCGCAAGCCCTCCAGCCTGTTGATGGCATCTTTTGCACTGATGGTTTTCTTTTCAATTTGAAGCTTGGTTAAGGACAGTCCCGCCTTCGCGCGGAACAAATCATCCTTGCCCTTGTTGACCAGAGGCTCCCAATATTGTTTGGCCTTGTCTGTATTGCCGGCCTGACGCTCTGCCTCACCCGCCAGATAGTTCCACGATGCCACATAGGGCAGTGACATCTTGCTTAAATCTGTCTGCATCAAGCCCAGCATGGTTTTGGCTTGCGGTTCGCGGGCATTGCGAAGGGCAATTTCTGCAAAAGACAAAAGCAAGGGCGTGCGCACGGCCTTGGGGTAAGATTCAATGGCCGCCACACTCTGCGGCAAAGTCAGCCCCGCCTGCTTCCAATCCTGCAAGCCCGCCAGTGTGTAGGCCCGCCAGTAAGGAACATCGTCATAGCCTTTTAAATCTTCGCGTGAAAAATTAACAATGGCTTCATCATACTTTCCTGCCAAAGCCTGCGCTGCGGCCTTGAGCGAGTCAAATTCTGCCGTGCCTTCCAGCTCTGGCACTTGTTGTAGGGCGATACGAAGCATGCCCAAAGACTCATGCGCGCGGTTGTTGGCCAACAGTAATTTGGCCATGGTAATAACATCTTCAGTCTGCTCCTGCCTGGGTTTTGCCGCCACTTCCGCCATAAGCGCGTGCATGTTGTCCTGTAGAGCTTTGACCCCGCCCATCTCCCATTTGGGAAAGTTGTATATATTATTGCCTGTCGGCTTTTCCTGTGCGGCTTTTGATAGGATCGCCGTATCCACAACAACATTGTCTTCGGGTAAAGCTTCTTTTACATCATGCGCCGTCTGCACATCAGGCGCAGCTTCTGTAAGCGCCAGATCAGGATTACTCTGCGTCGCTGGCTCACTCTCCGCCGCAGGCTCATCTTTCAGATTATCTTCATGTGCCGTCGCGGAATTTTCCTCTGAAGCTTTTTCTGCTTCTGGTAGCTCTTCAACAGATTTTCGAATGGCTTCCGCTTTCATGTCAGTGGGATTGGAAAGAGCCAAAGCATTTTCCCCGCCTGATATTTCTATTCCCCGAGGAGAGCTTTCTACCTTCATATCATCGCGCTTTGGCACAAGCGCCAGCCCTGCGTAAGAATCCAGCGTATCAAAATCAACGAAATATCGCCCTGCTCCAGCAACCTCGCCTGAAGAGCCAACAGTAAAAACTTTCACCGTATCACCCGAAAACGGGTCTTGATACGAAAGGCTTTTGCGTACAGCTTTAAAGGGCAGGACAATATTCTGCATCGCTTGCTCCCCTTCGCGGACGGAAGAAATATTCTGCGCCTTTTCAGCATCGGGTTGGTTGGTGCCTAGCGTTATCTTCCATGTCAGGCCGCCACCTTCCACGCCCACGCGCGCGCTTTCCGGCAACGACATCTTATAAAGCCTGCCTGCCGTGATGTCTGTTTCCTCTATTGTTCCGAACTTTTCTTGTTCTTCCCCGTCCAAAACGGGTGCAGATTGCGTGTCCTTACTGTCAGTCACAATCCACAAATACCCGTGGCGTGTATAAACCGCAATGCCCACATTTGTCAGCGTTGTGAAGGTTATCGCATGGGGAGGAATCTCAGCCTTTTTTACGGGCTCAGCTTCTACAGAAACGGCGGGCACAGGCTTTGCGGCCTCTGCCGTTTTTAGAGAAAAATCCTCGTCTGCTTTTTTGGGTGCAGACTTTACGTCTACTTTCTCTTTTGGTTCGGATTCTTTTGGTGCGGATGCCGCCTTTGCAGGCTCTTTGACAGCACTGTCTTGAACCTCTTTGTCATCATAAACATCCAGCACAAGCTTGTTGCCAATGACAAAATCACGAACCCTGTGGCCATCAATCCCGCCCAGCGTGATTTTTAATGCCTTTCCATTCGCAGAATCACTTTGCACGTTTTTGACATTGCGAAAAGGCGAAGATGCGCCTGACAAATCAGCCTGTGCCTTTTCATTAAAAACAATCTGAACCGAGCCAGCATTTTTGTTCACTGTATAGGACGGAATGCTTGGCCACTCGAACACCATGCGTGTGTATCCATCATGGTCTCCGCCGCGCACCAACACACGCGTTTGCGCAAAGGCGTCCTCCGCCCCGATAAAGGGCAGAAACAAAACGCTCCATGCGAGGAAAATGAAAAACAGGCGCATGGTAAAACCCTGCCACAGCCCCTTGCAAAGAACAAGATAACTATCAGGAAAGCTTACAGGTTTTGCACTTTTTTGCGCGCGCCTTGATTGCATAAAAAAACACCGCACCACACGGTACGGTGTTTTGTAAACTTTGCATTATAGCCTAATTGTCAAATTCAGCCAGAAGTTTGTCTATGTCCGCCTGCGTGATGGCCTTGTCGGGCATCTGCGGACCGTTCATAAGGCTTTTTTCGTCATCAACAGACACTTCTTTTACAAGGCGTCCTTCGCTGGTTTTCAGACCGACCTTGTCACCCAGCGTGGTCATAATGCTTTCGACTTTTTCTTCAATGACGCGCAACGTGCCTATCACATTTTTAATGCGCTGCCCTGTAATGTCCTGAAAAGAGCAGGCTTCATAAATTTGCACCACCTGCGCGGTCAGCTGTTCCTGCTTGCCAGGCTCAAGCGTTTCCGCAATTTCTTCAATCTGTTCACAAACGCCCATAATGGTGTTGGTGGCCTCTGCCGTCGCGGCCACAACGGCATCTAGCTCATCCGTCGCATCGGGAATATGTGTATTTTTCACATGTTCTGGCGTGTAGGAC
>CAUJHK010000024.1 GCA_963204715.1 Pseudomonadota bacterium
CTGTGGGTGCCCCGAACCTGAGTGATAAAATCTGGCTTTATGGCGGTGATCGCGAAACCGTTTACCAGACGGTATATAACGCGCGTTCTGGAGTCATGCCCGCATGGCACGGGCGTCTGGATGAAAATACAATTAAACAACTGACCATATATCTTCATGAACTTGGCGGTGGTGAAGAGGAAGAAGTGATTGACGATGGAGAAGAACCAGCCTCAGAATAAAAATGATACAGGCGTTTTAAGTCTTTTTAAAAAACAGGAAAAGATTTACCCCAAACGTGTTTGGGGTAAATACCGTAAGCTCAAATGGGTCGCTATGGCCATTACGTTGGGCATATATTACGCTGCTCCCTTTCTTCGCTGGGATCGCGGGCCAAATGCCCCCGATCAGGCCATATTGATTGACCTGCCTGCTCGCAGGGCTTACTGGTTTTGGATAGAAATATGGCCACAGGAGGTTTATCTACTCACAGGTATTCTTATTCTGGCGGCGATTGCGCTGTTTTTTGTAACAAGTTTTTTTGGCCGTGTATGGTGTGGTTATTTCTGTCCTCAAACTGTCTGGACTGATTTATTTGTCTGGGTGGAACGTATTGTACAGGGGGATAGAAACGCCCGCAAAAAACTCCATGAGTCTCCATGGAGTTTCGAAAAAATTAGAAAAATAGCATTAACACATTTTATATGGCTAGTAATAGCGTGGTGTACGGCGGGCTCTTTTGTTTTATATTTTAATGACGCGCCCAGTCTGGTTGCAAGCTTCCTTGACTGGAATGTTTCGTTCACAGTTCTGGCCTTTGTTGGAGGTCTGACTTTCAGCACCTATTTAATGGCGGGGTTTGCGCGGGAACAGGTGTGTACCTATATGTGCCCTTACGCCCGCTTTCAGTCCGCCATGTTTGACAAGGACACGTTAATAATCAGCTATGATACAGAACGCGGTGAGCAAAGAGGCAGTCACAAAAAAGGCGAAAGCTGGGAAGGGCGCGGCCACTGTATTGATTGTTCATCATGTGTACAAGTTTGTCCCACGGGCATAGACATTCGCGATGGCCTTCAAATGGAGTGTATCGCCTGTGGTTTGTGCGTGGATGCTTGCAATGACATCATGGATAAAATAGATCTCCCCAGAGGATTGATCCGCTATGATACCACCAATCATATGGAGGCGAAGGAAAAAGGCGGCCGTGAAAAATTCCGTATTTTGCGCCCCCGAACATTCTATTATGGGTTTGTATTGTCTTTTGTCGCAGCCATTATGCTATACGCTCTCATAGCGCGCGCGCCAATAGAGCTACATGTTTTGCATGACCGTAACCCTGTTTTTGTGCAATTGTCCTCGGGGGAAATTCGCAACGGCTATACCATCAAAATTCTTAATAAAACACATGACCATAAGACATATACGTTGAGTGTCAGTGGGCTTGAGGGAGCCAGAGTGGACATCAACTCGGCGGGTGATATAACCTCGGATACAATTTATGTGAAGCCGGATAGCGTTGGGACATATCACATAAATGTCCATGCAGATGTTCTGCCATCTGATGTGCGTGAAATAGAATTTGTCCTTCAAGATGTTGTAGGAAAAAATTCAGCCCGTTATGATAGTATCTTTGTCACAAGGCGGGAATAATGATGACGACAGTAAAACGTGATTCTAAAGACAAATATGTCCTTTTTGCTTTCCTTGCATTTTTTGGTGTTGTTTTTCTGGTCAATGGTTTTTTCATTTACACAGCTATATCCACCCAGACAGGTTTGGTAACAGAACAGGCCTATGAAAAGGGCTTAGGTTATAACCTTATGCTGGATGAGGCTAAAAGCCAGCCAAATCTTAAAGATGACATATCATATAAATCCCCGGTTTTGAGTTGGAAACTCAAGGATGAAAGCGGCCAGCCTGTGCTGGATGCAAAGGTGATAGGGCGTGTGATTAGGCCTGTGCAAGACGGGCATGATTTTGATATAAGTTTAGTGTCCAAAGGTGACGGGGTTTATGAGGCAAGCATAAAACCGCCTTTTAAAGGACAATGGATTATAAAACTGGAAAGTCAATGGACACAGAACAATCAGGACAAAACGTACAAGACAACATATCACCTGATGGAGAAATAAAATCGGGTTACGCCACGCTTGCGCGGGAAAATTCTGATGGGGTTTATGAGCTAGGCGTTCTTGTGCAGGGGGTTTATTGTGCGGCTTGCATTTATAAAATAGAAAAAATTCTATCCTTACAAAAAGATGTTGAATCTGCTCGTTTAAATTTTTCCACAAACCGTTTGAATTTTTCATGGCGGGGTTCTGCCAATCTTGCCAATGGTTATATACAGCTTATAGAGGATCTCGGTTACGGGGTCAGGCCTTATGACATGGACACGGCACAAAAGGAAAGCGATGATCAGGAAAAATTTCTGCTCTTGTGCCTTGGTGTTGCGGGTTTTGCCATGGGCAACATTATGCTTTTGTCCTTTGGTCTGTGGATGACAGATTCTCAAAGCATGGGCTATGCAGTGCGTGAGTTTATGCACTGGATTCAGGCCGCTATTGGCCTTCCCACTATTGTGTTTGCAGGGCGACCTTTCTTCTATTCGGCCATTTCAGTTCTAAAAAACGGTCACACCAACATGGATGTGCCCATATCCTTGGGGCTGTTATTGACGGGTGGGATGAGTCTTTATGAAACCATCACGCATGGTGAGCATGTTTACTTTGAATCTGCTGTCATGCTTATTTTCTTTTTGCTGATTGGCCGCTATCTTGATTTTCGCGCCCGCAGACAGGCAAGGTCAAACGCAGAAGAATTACTGGGCACATTTCAGGGTTTTGCCAGCGTTTTAGATGGTGCAATAACAAAAAAGATTCTAATCCGTGATTTACGCGAAGGTATGCTGGTGCGCGTGGCGGCTGCAGACAAGTTCCCTGTCGATGGTGTGGTTGTTGAAGGAGGCGGGGAGGTTGATACATCTTTGGTCACAGGGGAGACGTTGCCGCGCCATGTGGTTGTGGGGGACGAAGTCTATGCGGGCACTATCAACGTGTCCTCACCTGTGCTTATCCGTGTCCTCAAGCTGGCGGAAGATTCTCTTCTGGCTGACATTGTCCGCTTGATAGAAAAGGCTCAACAGGGGCAGGCTGCGTATGTACGGCTGGCGGACAAGGTGGCGCGCCTATACACACCCGTGGTTCACAGCTTTGCCGCTCTGGCGTTTTTAGGGTGGTTTTTTGTTGGCGGACTGGCATGGCAGGATTCTCTCATCATTGCCATCACAGTTTTGATTGTGACGTGCCCTTGCGCCTTGGCGCTGGCAGTGCCTGTTGTACAGGTTTTGGCCACAGGTGGTTTGATGAAAAAGAATATTTTGGTAAAATCGGGTGACGCGCTGGAAAGACTTGCTGGCATAGATACGGTCTTCTTTGATAAGACAGGAACACTGACGCGAGGATATCCAGAATTGCAATCGGGCTATCAAGCACAGGCTCTCCCATTGGCTGCCTCCTTGGCTTCTTACAGCAATCATCTTCTTTCTAAAGCCATTGCGCGTGCCTATAAAGGTGATGTTCTGGCACTGACAGATGTCGAAGAGGTTTCAGGCAAAGGGCTTTTGGCATTGCATCAGGGTAAAAAAATACGCCTGGGCAGCAGGGACTGGTGCGGTGATAAAGCCAGTACCCCGTCGGATCAAAATGAAGTCTGGTTGCATGTTGAAGGGGGACAACCTTGCGCGTTTTACTTAAGCGACCATTTACGCGATGATGCAAAAGACACAATTAATGATTTGAAGAAGACAGGTTTGAACCTTGTCATGCTGTCAGGCGACAGGGACATTGTGGCTCAAAAAATTGCACAGGAATGCGGTCTTGAAACCGTCTATGCAAACAAAAGCCCTATCGAGAAGTTTACTATAATTGAAGAATATAAGGCACGCAGCCATAAAGTTCTTATGGTGGGAGATGGCCTGAATGATGCGCCTTCACTGGAAGGGGCGGATGTGTCCATGGCACCAGGAACGGCCATTGATATGGCGCAGAATGCTGCAGACATTGTTTTTATGGGCGATTCGCTTGCGCCTGTGTATGAAGCCTATCAAACAGCGCGCTTTACCCAAAAACTGGTGCGTCATAATTTCATTCTCGCAATTTTATATAATGTCGTGGCCATTCCTTTGGCATTTTGTGGTATGGTAACGCCTCTTGTCGCGGCTATTGCCATGTCAGGCTCATCATTGATTGTGATTGCAAACTCTTTCAGGCTAAGGCTCAAATCATGAGTGTTTTAATATATCTTATTCCTATTGCTCTGCTTCTTGGTCTTTTAGGTCTTGGGGCTTTTGTCTGGAGCTTGAAATCGGGTCAGTATGATGATCTGGATGGGGCCGCCCGCCGTATTCTCAATGATGACGAAAAACCCTCTTCTCTTGATTAAAACCAAGTTTTTATAGCCAGAACGCTGGTACATTTCTTGCGTCAAAAACAAGGTGATGAGGAGAATATCATGAAAACATCCTTTTTTAAATTAGCACTTATGGTTGGGGTTGGTGCTGCGTCTTTAGTAACTCCTGCAATGGCCGATGATATGGGCGGTGCCTTTTCAAAAGACCGCTTTTTGCTGCGCGGCCGTGTGATTGGTGTTCTACCTGAAGGTGGCGGTCATACAACCATTGGCGGAAAGCCTGATGCAGACAATGCAGTCGTTCCAGAATTCGATATAAGCTATTTCTTTACAAAACATGTTGCGGCAGAGCTTATTCTGGCAACGTCCCCTCATGATCTAAGTCTGAAAACCTCTACAGGAACGCTGGATTTGGGTGATTCATGGGTTCTGCCCCCAACCCTGACTTTGCAGTATCATTTTACGCCTGATGAAAAATTCAGTCCCTATGTCGGTGCTGGCATCAATTACACATTGCCTTATGCTGAAAAACATGGCCGTGATACAACAGCATTGGATGCTGATGGAAGCTTTGGTTATGCCTTGCAGGCAGGGGCAGATTACTGGCTTGATGAAAACTGGGGTTTGAATCTTGACGTTAAAAAGATCTGGGTTGATGTTGATGCGTCTGTCAATCACGGCGCGATTACAGGCAACGTAGAGCTTGACCCATGGGTTGTGGGTGCAGGCGTGTCATACCGCTTCTAATCAATATTGTTTTTAAAAGAAGGCTTGTCAGACATGATAAGCCTTCTTTCATTTTAAATTGCTCTGGCGTGCTTTTTTGTTGCAGGAAGTATATCGGAATAATAAGCATCAAACGCTGCCGCAATCAGCCTTGTCAAAGGACGCCCCGCGGGTGTTACGCGGACAATGTGGCCGTTGTCAATATTAACAAATCCTTGCTTTATATAGACATTAAGAAGCGAAAGATTTTCTTTGAAATATTCACAAGGAAGATCATGGTCTTTTATCACCGCGTTCAAATCAATTTCAAAATCACACATGATTTTTTCAATGATATGAGCGTGGATATGGTCGTCCTTGCTCATGGTGCAAATTTTGCTTACAGGAAGATGCTCTGATAATATGCTTTCTTTGTAGTACGGAATGTCGGCGGCGTTTTGGATATACCCTTGCGGAAATTTTCCGATAGAGGATGCGCCAATACCAATCAATGCATCAGGCATGTCCGTGACATAACCTTGAAAGTTCCTTCTTAAAGTCCTGCTTCTTGCGGCTCTGGCCAAAGGATCTTGCGGTTTTGCAAAATGATCAATGCCCACAGCTTCGTACCCCGCGCTCAGCAGCTTTTGCGCCCCCGCCTCAAACAAATCAAAACGTAGTTCCTTTTGCGGTAACGCTTCTTCGTTGATTAGCCGCATGTGCTTTTTCATCCATGGCACATGGGCATATCCAAACAAAGAAACCCTGTCAGGATCAAGCAGTAAAATTTTGTCTATGGTTTCATCCATTGTTTTCAGGCTTTGGTGGGGAAGGCCATAAAGAAGGTCAACATTGATGTTGTTGATGCCATAGTCGCGAAGCAGCCTGATGGCATCATAGCT
>CAUJHK010000025.1 GCA_963204715.1 Pseudomonadota bacterium
AATTGTGGTTTCGCCCTTGTTTTCTGCGGTTTCTGGGGATATTTGCTCAATTTTATCCTTATCCCTTTGAAATGGCTCAGGAATTTTTACCAAAGCGTGCGCCAAAACTTCCTCAATTGAGTTCACAGGGATAATTTCAACGCCTTTTTTCACCTTATCAGGGATATCTGCAAGGTCTTTGGCGTTGTCCTTGGGAATCAGAACTTTACGTATTCCACCACGGTGAGCCGCCATCAGCTTCTCTTTCAAGCCACCAATTTCAGTGACGTAGCCGCGCAGGTTAATTTCCCCCGTCATGGCAACATCACGGCGCACTTCAATCCCCGTCAAGGCAGAGATAATAGCGGTGGTCATGGCCGCGCCAGCAGACGGGCCGTCCTTTGGTGTTGCTCCTTCGGGGACGTGAACGTGGATGCTCTTTTCCTTCAGCTCTTCAAAATCAATGCCGAATTTATCCGCGCGCGATTTGATAAGCATCTCCGCCACAGTAATGGATTCGCGCATCGCGTCTTTCAAGTTACCCGTGGTCGTTACCTTGCCTTCTTTGCCTGGCATGCTCACAGCCTCAATAGACAACAAGTCGCCACCAAATTCGGTGTACGCCAAACCATTGACAATACCCACGCGGTCTTGCGCATCAACTTCACCAAAGCTGTATTTTTTAACACCCGCAAATTTCTCAAGACTGCCAGGCGTGACTGAAACCTTGCCCTTGCCTTTCATCAAGATTTCCTTGATGGCTTTACGGCAAAGATTGGCAATTTCACGCTCCAATGACCTTACACCAGCCTCGCGCGTGTAATGACGTATCAAATCTTTGATGGCGGCATCACTGATAACAAATTCATCACGCTTTAACCCTGCTGCCTTTATCTGCTTGGCTAGCAAGTGACGACGGACAATCTGGATTTTTTCCTCTTCGGTGTAACCCGACAGGCGGATAATCTCCATCCTGTCCAGCAATGGCTGCGGCATACGCAAAGAGTTGGCGGTGCAGATAAACATAACGTCCGACAAATCATAGTCCAGCTCAAGATAATGGTCGTTAAACTTTTCGTTCTGTTCAGGATCTAAAACCTCCAGCAACGCCGATGATGGGTCACCGCGCCAGTCAGAGCCAAGCTTGTCAATCTCATCCAGTAAGAAAAGAGGGTTTGATGTTTTCGCTTTTTTCATACCTTGAATGATTTTGCCAGGAAGCGCGCCGATATAAGTTCTGCGGTGGCCACGAATTTCCGACTCATCCTTCACGCCGCCCAAAGACATGCGCACAAAATTTCGGTTTGTTGCTTTGGCAATAGACTGGCCCAGCGATGTTTTACCAACCCCTGGAGGCCCAACAAGGCACAATATAGACCCCTTCACCTTGCCTGTCCGTTGCTGAACAGCGAGATATTCCAAAATACGTTCCTTAACCTTCTCCAAAGCGTAATGGTCGGCGTCCAAAATCTTTTTGGCTTCCTTGATATCTTTTTTCACACGGGATCTTTTGTCCCATGGCACAGACAAAACCCAGTCCAGATAGTTGCGCACAACCGTGGCTTCGGCAGACATAGGGCTCATCTGACGAAGTTTTTTCACTTCCGCCTTCGCCTTTTCACGGGCTTCCTTAGACAGGCGCACCTCGCCTATTTTCTTTTCAATCTCGCCTATTTCATCAAGGCCATCTTCGCCCTCGCCCAACTCTTTTTGAATGGCCTTCATTTGCTCATTCAAATAATATTCGCGCTGGGTTTTTTCCATCTGGCGTTTGACGCGGTTGCGGATGCGTTTTTCAACTTGTAAAACACCAATCTCGCCTTCCATGTAGCCATAAATTTTTTCCAGCCTGTCGGACGCATTGGCGATTGTCAGCAATTCCTGCTTTTCGTCTATCTTCAAGGCCATGTGGGAGGCTATGGTGTCAGCCATTTTTGATGGCTCTTCAATCTGGTTGACGGACACAATCACTTCAGGCGGAATCTTTTTGTTCAGTTTCACATACTGCTCAAACTGCGCTACAACAGCGCGGGACAAAGCGTCCAGCTCATCGCCCTTCGTGGAGCTGTCCATCATGGGGACAACATGGGCCTCTATAAAATCTGGCTGCGCCGTAAATGATGAAATCTCGACACGGTCAAGACCCTCCACCAAAACCTTTACTGTGCCATCAGGCAATTTCAAAAGTTGCAAGATAGACCCAATGGTCCCAATGCGGTGAATATCATCAGATGTCGGATCATCTTCAGAAGGTGATTTTTGCGTCACCAGCAGAATCTTTTTGGAATCGTTCATCACAGATTCCAACGCCTTGACAGATTTTTCACGCCCGACAAACAAGGGCACAATCATATGCGGAAAAACAACAATATCGCGCAATGGCAATACCGCATAAATATCCTTGTCTTTTGTTGTTGCACCCGTCATGGCATATCCTTTTTTTGTTATTGTATTCTGGTACTTGAAAGGGCGTTGCTGAAAAACGCCCGTAACAAACCATCATATCACAAGATATAGGAACTATTCGTTAACATTTCAAGGGTTGTGCGCGAAAGCTCCACGCGCAAACGCCTGAATTTCCAATGTTTTTTTAAATAAAAAAGGGCTTTTTTAAAAAAGCGTTTACTTTTTAGTGGCTTCAACCGCTGAACGCTCGGCCACAACCTCGTCGATCAAGCCAAACTTTTTAGCCTCTTCGGCGGACATGAAGTTATCGCGTTCCATGGCTTTTTCAATGTCGGCTAGCTTGCGCCCAGTGTGCTTGACGTAAATGTCGTTCAAATTCGCACGCATGCGCAAAATCTCACGCGCCTGAATTTCAATGTCTGTCGCCTGCCCCTGCGCGCCGCCTGATGGCTGGTGAACCATAATGCGGGCATTGGGTAGGGCAAAACGTTTTTTAGGTGCGCCAGCCGTCAACAGCAATGAGCCCATAGAGGCTGCCTGACCAATACAGACCGTTGATACGGGGGGCTTGATATATTGCATGGTATCGTACATGGCCATGCCTGATGTCACAACGCCGCCTGGGGAGTTGATGTAAAAAGAAATGTCTTTTGTCGGGTTTTCAGATTCCAAAAACAATAGCTGGGCACAAATAACGCTCGATACGCCGTCTTCCACTTGTCCTGTCAAAAAGATAATACGTTCTTTAAGCAGGCGGGAATAAATATCAAAGGCGCGCTCCCCGCGGTTGGTTTGCTCGATAACGGTCGGCACCAGATAATTGTGGTAAATATCAACGGGATCGCGGTCTTTGGGGAACATGCTCATGGGGAATTCTTTTTCGTTAAAGGTTTGAATCGTTACCCACTAACCTATCGCCCACAGCCAGCAAGTTCAAGGGTATAGTGCAAAATGCCTAAAACAAAACCTGCCAGCGCATCGACAAGATTTATCTGGCAATTTCACAAAAAATTGATTACATTATGTATAATTACACAATAAATTATGCGAATAGAATGGATAAAAATAAAAGCAAAAGCCCAGACACCCATGCCCTTGATTTAACCAATATGTTTTTGGTTGAAGCCGCGCGCCCTGCCCCTCGCGGAAAAAAAGGTCGCGTGGGCATACAAGAAGATTGCGTTTTTAAATTGCGTGACGGTCCTTTTGGCCCGCTCACAGCGCTAGAGTTACTTCCCAAAGACCAAACAAAAAGAATATTGGCGGACATTGAAAAAGGGGTAGTACGTACTGGCTTGCCAAAAGAGCTTTTACCTAGCGCCGCCTTAATTGGCCTATCCCTTTCCTACCAGCCATAAAAAACCCCGCTCAACAAGGCGGGGTTTTAAATTACTCGTCCTTTTTGGCTTTCTTTTTCGCCGCAGGCTTGTCTTCTTTTTTCTTGGCGCCTTTCAGCTCGAACTCATCATCTTCTTTCAAAAGTTCTTCCAGCGTTACTTCTTTGTCTGCCACAGAAGCCTCTTTCAAAATGATATCGACAACTTTTTCTTCAAAAATCGGGGCGCGCAGCATATCAATCGCCTGCGCGTTCTTTTGATAGAATTCAAACACCATTTTTTCCTGACCAGGATATTTTTGCGCTTCGGCAATCACCGCACGCTGCAATTCCTTGTCGTTCACACTCACTTTGTTGGCTGTGCCTATTTCAGACAGGATAAGCCCCAAACGCACGCGGCGGTCTGCAATCAGTTTCAGCTCTTCACGTTCATCATCGCTTAGTTCCGCGCCGTTTTCTTCAGGGTTGGCTTTGCGTTCGGCTTCAATCTGGCGGACAATGCCGTCATACTCCGCCTGTGCCATGCCTTTGGGAATTTCAAAGTCATGCTTTTCATCCAGAATATCCAGAAGCTGACGTTTCAGCTTCATGCGGCTCTGGCCTTCATATTCGGCATTCATCTGTTGTTCAACAGCGGCACGCAGGGCTGTTACATCTTCCATGCCCAGATTTTTGGCAAGCTCATCATTAATCTCCGCAGGGGCGGCTTCTTTTAAGCCTTCAATGATGGTGTCGAAAATGGCTTCACGTCCGGCCAGTTCTGTTGCGCCGTAATCTTTGGGGAATGTGACAGCAACTTCAACCTTGTCGCCTTTTTTTGAACCAATCAGTTGCTCTTCAAAACCGGGGATAAAGCGACCGCCACCAAGTTCCAGCTCCACGCCGTGCGCGTGCATGCCCTCATGCTCCACACCATCATCCTTGGTACGGCCATGGAATGTGATAACGGCAATGTCGCCCTTTTTCGTCGCGCGGTCTTCGGTCACGTCTTTTGTGGCGCGGTTGCTTTTGGCAATGCGCTCTAATGTTTCGTCAATCTGCTTGGCATCCACTTTCACAACAGGGCGTGTCAGCTTCAGGCCTTTTAAATCCACAACCGTCACCGTGGGCAGTCTTTCAAGCTGCATGTTAAAGACAAGGTCTTTGCCTTCATCAAATTCTTTCACTTCAATTTTCGGCTGCATCGCAGGGCGGATGTTTTTATCTTTCAAAACCTTGGCTGTGGCGTCGTTCACCACCAGTTCCAAAACCTCGCCCATAACGGCGCGGCCATATTTTTGCTCGAGCATTTTCATGGGAATTTTACCAGCGCGAAAACCTGGCAGCTTGGCGGTCTTTCCCACTTCCTTCAAACGAACTTCCTGTTTTTTGCGGATATCGTTGGCAGGAAC
>CAUJHK010000026.1 GCA_963204715.1 Pseudomonadota bacterium
ACTTCCAAAACAGCATAGGTCGGCCCTTGGGATGGGATGGATGTTAAATCGTTTGGAATGGCATTTTCATGGATATGGTGAATTGTGCCGTCCTTTTTAATAAAAATCATATCCAGTGGAATAAGCGTGTTCTTCATATAAAATGAAATGCCGTCCTGTTCGGCGCCGAATACAAAAAGCATGCCTGCATTTTTTGCCATCTCGGTGCGGTACATAAGCCCTTTCATCTGCTGTTCAGGCGTCAGCGCATACTCAACTTTAAAATCATGTGTCTTGGCGTCACTTGAAACAATAGATAGGTTTTTTTCAAAGCTTTCTTGTTGAGCGGCCTGCTGCGGGGCATCTTGTGAGTCACATGCGCCCAGCGGCAGAATAAAAGCCAGCATCATCAGTGTTATTAATTTCATCATGCCCTTAACCCCGCGCCATGTATGCGCGCATAAACAGCCCCGCGTTCCAGCAAGGACTGATGCCCGCCGCGCTCAACAATTTTTCCATTTTCCATGACCAGAATCTGGTCTGCATTTTGTACCGTCGAAAGCCTGTGCGCGATAACCAGTGTGGTGCGGCCTTTTTGCAGCTCTGCAAGCGAAGCCTGAATGGCGCGCTCCGCCTCGTTGTCGAGTGCCGATGTCGCCTCATCCAAAAGCAGGATAGGTGCATTGCGCAAAATCGCGCGTGCAATCGCTATACGTTGGCGCTGTCCACCCGAAAGCTTAAGCCCCTCTTCCCCCAGACGCGTGTCATACCCGTGAGGCAGACGGCGGATAAATTCATCAGCCTCCGCGGCGATAGCAGCCTTGATAATTTCGTCCTGATACGCGCCTTTGCGGCCATATCCGATATTCGCCCACACCGTGTCATCAAAAATCGTAATATCTTGTGACACCAGCGCCATATTTTGGCGCAAGGACTGGATAGAAAGGCTTCTTATATCATCCTTGTCTATCAAAATACGTCCCGCCGTGGGGTCAAAGAAGCGCGGTATCATGTTCATAATAGTTGTTTTGCCACTGCCCGATGGGCCGACTAATGCCGTAACAGTGCCGCCAAACATTGTAAAAGACACGCCGTTCAAGGCCTTCTTTTCCGCCCCGTCATATTCAAACTCGACGGCTTCAAAAGATATATCAGGCTTCGTGTAAACGGCTTCTTTTGCGTTTTCTACCTCTTTAATGTTCGGGGTTGTATCCATCATTTCAAACACGCGGTCTGCCGCGCCTAGCCCCATCTGGAAAGAGCTGTATAGTTTTGCCAGCCTTTTCATCGGCTCATAGGACATCGAAAATGCAGTAATAAATGACAGCAGCTCGCCCGCCGTGCTTTCATGGGCGGCTACTTTGTACCCGCCATAAATAATAATGCCGAACACAACAATGCCCACAAGTGTTTCATTAACAGGGGTAGAAAGGTTGTTGACCCTGACGGACTTGATAACAAGGTCGCGCACCTTGCTGATGGCCGCGCCCGTGCGTGCCCGCTCATGATCTTCCATGCCATAGGCTTTTACTAGCCTTATGCCTTGAAATACTTGCGAAAGCATGTCAGATAATTTTGCCATGTCTTCTTGAATACGGCCTGACATTTTTCGCAAACGCCTGCCCACCCACGCCACAAACAAAGCCGTGAAGGGAAAAATCAAAAAGACCAGAACAGACAAAAGCCAGTCCTGATAAAACATAACCCCTACAAGAAAGACCAGCGTTAAAAGGTTTTTTGCAATGCCCGTAATCCCGTCCGTTACCGCGGCGCGCATGACGTTCACATCGTTAACGACGCGTGAGATAAGCTGGCCAGAAGGGTTGTCATGAAAAAACTTTAAATCCAAATCAAGAAAGCGCGAGAACAGATCGCTTTGAATTTTGCCGACAATGGTCTGGCCAATCTTGTTCATGATAATGGTATGCTGGTAAGTGGAAAAACCTCGCAAAACAAATATTGCCAGAATAGCCCCCCCAAGCAGCCACACGCGCTCCAAATCGCCCGATGTCAGGACATCATCAATCACGGGCTGGATAATCATGGCAAAGCCTGCGGTGAGCGCAGCAGACAACACCATAAAGAATGTGGCAAAGGCCATATTCTTTGAATGCGCCGCAACATAATTATCGATAATGCGCCGCACAATTAAAAAAGTGGGAGTATTTCTCCTAGTCTTTACAGGTTTATCAACCATTTGTTTCATAATTATGTGATAAACTAAAACCATAAACTCATGCAAGTCTGGGGTCATGGAATATACACGAAGATTAAGCGATAAAGTTAAGCAAACAAACGGGATTGGCCTTGCGCTGGGCGGCGGTATGGCACGGGGTTTTTCCCATATTGGCGTCCTTAAAACCCTTGATAAGTACGGCATTAAACCCACAATTGTGGCAGGAACATCCATAGGCGCGCTTGTTGGCGGGTGCTATCTGGCGGGAAAAATGCCAGAATTGGAAGAATGGGCGCGCGCTCTCAACCGTTTTAAAATCCTCTCCTATCTTGATTTGCGGGTGCGCAGCGCAGGTCTTATTGGTGGTAAAAAACTTGCCAGTCTTCTGGAACAGCACTTTGGGGATATGCTGATAGAAGACCTTCCCTACCCATTTTCCGCCGTGGCGGCAGATCTGGCAACGGGACATGAAGTCTGGTTACAGCACGGACTCCTTACCGAATCAATACGCGCCTCCTTTGCCTTGCCGGGTGTTTTTCCACCCGTAAACATCAAACATCGCAATCTTGTGGATGGCGCGCTGGTCAATCCCTGCCCCATTTCCGCCTGTCAGGCCATGGGGTCACGCATGACCATCGCCGTGGATTTACACGCGGACATGATAGGAAAAGCTGTCAAGCCAGGGGCAGAGTTTCAAACCGTCGCTGGCTTTGACATGTTTGATGAAAATGATGTGCCATCAGAAAAGCAGGAAAGGTTTTTAAAGAACCCCTTGTCCAACAAGCTGTTTAGTCGAGATCCTGACTCGCCAAGCTTGTTCGGCGTTATGGTGTCAGCTTTGGGCATTATGCAAGACAGGCTGACACGTTCCCGCCTTGCGGGAGATCCGCCCGATGTTCATATAAAACCACAAATAGGACATATAGGCATGTTGGAGTTTGAAAAAGCGGAAGATTTAATAAGGCTGGGCGCCGAAGCGTGTGAAAAAATGATGCCTGAAATCCAGGCGGGCATAAAACTATTTGTGCCCCCGACATTAAGGCCAGGCTACATACCCTCTGATGATATGCCGCCCCAAACAGATGTTGATGATTTGTTTTAAAAAATTAGCTTGTCGGTTGCTTGCGCTTTTTGTGTTTGCGGTCAGGGAGTGCTTTGCCCCAACGTAATTCATCGGTCAAAAAGTTTGGCATGACATTGTTGTAAACCGCGATAAGGTTTTTAAGCGCGTTGTTCACTTCTTTGGGGTTTTG
>CAUJHK010000027.1 GCA_963204715.1 Pseudomonadota bacterium
ATGGTGCCAGACATGATGCCCAAATCTTTGGTTGTTGTTGGATCGGGTGCGATTGGCATTGAATTCGCATCATTCTATCGCACCATGGGCGCAGAAGTGACGGTGGTCGAGGTCATGGACCGCGTTCTTCCTGTGGAGGATGAGGAAATTTCGGCACTTGCGCGTAAATCATTCGAAAAGCAGGGCATGAAAATTTTGACGGGTGCGAAAACAACCAAGTTCGAGAAGGGGAAAGACAACGTCACCGTCCATATTGATGTGGGTGGAAAACCCGAAAAAATTATTGCTGACCGTGTGATTATGGCCGTAGGAATTTCGCCCAACACCGATAATATTGGCTTAGAAAATGTACCAAATGTAAAACTTGACCGTGGTCATATCATCACTGATGGGTACATGAAAACGGGGGAAGGCAACGTGTATGCCATTGGCGATGTTACGGGCGCACCGTGGTTGGCACACAAGGCGTCACACGAAGGGGTGATTTGTATTGAGAAAATTGCGGGTCAAAAAGACGTTCACCCGATGATAAAATCAAACATCCCCGGATGCACCTATTGCCACCCACAAGTGGCGAGCGTGGGTATGACCGAACGCGCGGCCAAAGAGGCAGGGCGCGATATTAAGGTGGGGCGTTTCCCGTTTATGGGGAATGGTAAGGCCATTGCGCTTGGTGAGCCCGAGGGTTTGGTTAAAACCATTTTTGATGCGAAAACGGGGGAGTTGCTTGGCGCGCACATGGTGGGCGCGGAAGTAACCGAGCTTATCCAAGGTTATGTCATTGGAAAGACAGCGGAATTAACGGAAAGCGAATTTATGCATACCGTCTTCCCGCATCCAACACTATCTGAGATGATGCATGAAAGCGTTTTGGCCGCGTATGGTAAAGTGATACATTTTTAAGGTACTTTAAATGTCGAGAGAGACTTATCCAGAATATTCAAAAAATAAGGTTAACCAAGCTG
Organism: Pseudomonadota bacterium; assembly: GCA_963204715.1. Classification (GTDB taxonomy): domain Bacteria; phylum Pseudomonadota; class Alphaproteobacteria; order Micavibrionales; family Micavibrionaceae; genus Micavibrio_A. Next base: position 966 of record CAUJHK010000027.1, read on the forward strand.
GAGATGCTGTTCGTGCTGAAAGAGAGACGTTTGAGCAAACTTTGATAATTGAAAATTGGAGAGCATCTCACACATATGTATTGAATACTTTTCAAGCAAATTTGCGCAGAAGAGTAAAAAATAAAAAAATTACTTTCGCGCAACGTTTGAAAAGAAAAACTACAATTTTTGACAAACTAAAACGTGAAAGTGGCATGGCCTTAGCCAGAATGCACGACATTGCAGGTTGTAGGTTAATTTTTGAGAACATAAAAACCTTAGAAAGTTTTAGAAAAGATTTTCATAAGGCAAAAATAAACCATAAAAGAAAAAACGAGAAAACAGATGGATACAATTATATTGAATGTCCTAAACCATCTGGTTATAGGGGTATACACGATGTTTATGAGTATGTAGGCGAAAAAGCAGGAGCAAAATGGAGCGGTCTATCTATTGAAATTCAATATAGAACAAAACATCAACATGCTTGGGCTACTGCCGTTGAAATAGCTGGGTCAATTTCAGAAAACCAGCCAAAATTTAATCGAGGTGATGAAAGACATAAGGAGTTTTTTAGAATAGCGAGTGAAATGATTGCAAGAGTTTACGAAAACAGAAACTCTTGTTTTCCAAGACTAACGAATTCTTTATTGTTAGAAAAATTTGAGAAACTTGAGGCTGATATTCATTTGTTGCGAACGTTAAGAGGTTTAAATGCAGCAACAACTCGTTTAACTCAGGCTAAAAATATAATTCTTATTTTTACTGAGGGCAAAAACAATTTAAGAGCTTATAGCTATGATAACTCAGCTGTAGCTTTGCGTGATTATTTTGAGTTTGAAAAAAAGTCGCAAGATAATGAAGATATTGTTTTGGTAAGGGCAGATAACAGTGAAAGCATAAGATATGCATTTAGAAACTATTTTTCGGATGCGAAAGAGTTTGTTTTATATATGCAAAAAGCTATTGAGGAACTAAAGAAATGACCTATAACACAGACCTTTTAGACCGCGCGAAGCGGCACCCGGAAAAGCAAAAGAATGCTGATAAACCCATGGGCAAAAAGCCCGATTGGATTCGCGTGAAAGCACCACAGGGTAAGGTCTATTCTGAAACGCTTGCGACCGTAAAGGGGTTAAAGCTCACGACCGTGTGCGAGGAGGCGGGATGCCCGAATATTGGGGAATGTTGGGACAAAAAGCACGCGACATTTATGATTATGGGGGAGGTTTGCACGCGCGCCTGTTCATTTTGTAACGTCGCGACGGGCAAGCCGAAAGAGTTGGACCAGTATGAGCCATTACGCGTGGGCGTGGCGGTGGAACAAATGGGGTTAAGCCATGTGGTGATTACATCCGTTGATCGCGATGATTTAAAAGATTCCGGCGCGGATCATTTCGTTAAAACCATTGGCGCGATTAGATTTAAAGCCCCCAACACCACCATCGAAATTTTGCCAGGTGATTTTAAAGGCGATATGAATTCCATTGACGCCGTGATTGTCGCCAAGCCCGATGTGTTTAACCACAATTTAGAAACTGTCCCGCGTTTATACCCCACCATCCGCCCCGGTGCGCGATATTTTAGAAGTTTGCGCCTTCTGGAACGGGTGAAGGAAAAAGACCCAACCATATTCACGAAATCTGGCCTTATGGTTGGCCTTGGGGAGACACGCGAAGAGATATCGCAGGTGATGGATGATATGCGCGCCGCCGACATTGATTTTATCACCATCGGTCAATATTTACAGCCCACACCAAAGCACGCGGCCGTGGCGCATTTTTGGACGCCAGAAGAATTTCAAGGATTGGAAAAGTTGGCGCGTGCCAAGGGGTTCTTGATGGTATCCGCAACGCCCTTAACGCGGTCATCATACCATGCGGGGGATGATTTTGCGCGGCTTCGCAAAGCACGGGAAGAAAAGCTGGCGAAGTAATGAGTAATTTTTTAACCACAGAAGCGCAGAGGCATGGAGATTTTTCTTTAAACGAAATTTCCGGTAATGTTGTTGATTGTGCCTTCCGAGTTCATAAAAATCTTGGACCAGGTTTGTTAGAAAGCATTTATGAAGACGCTCTTTGTTATGAATTCAAAAAAAGGGGAATTCAACATGAGCGTCAGAAAGCTTTAAAAGTGCCGTATGATGGTACTTTTTTAGATACGTTGTTCAAGCTTGATTTGATAGTAGAAGGCAAAATTGTTGTCGAACTGAAATGCGTCGATAAATTATCTCCTGTTCGTGAAGCACAAATTTTGACATATCTGAAAATTACAAAATTAAAATTAGGCCTATTATTCAATTTCAACACT
>CAUJHK010000028.1 GCA_963204715.1 Pseudomonadota bacterium
AAAAATTATTCCAAACACAGAAAGCTATGAACGTGATGTTCTTATCGCCCCGCAAGGCTTTCGTGAATATGATGCACGCTGGCTGCACCCTGAACAGCTAAACCTGCGCGGTGCGCAAAAGTTGGGCCTTGGTATCGCAACACTTATCCACGAAATGGGCAAACGTCCGTCCATCGTCGTGGGGCATGATTACCGCTCATACTCTGCCTCTATCAAGCATGCGCTTGTGCTGGGGTTGATTGAAGGCGGATGCGAAGTGCATGATATTGGCCTTGCGCTTTCCCCTGTTGCATACTTTGCGCAGTTTGAACTGGACTGCCCCGCAGTGGCAATGGTCACAGCCTCCCATAATGAAAATGGCTGGACGGGTGTCAAAATTGGTGCAGAACGCCCCATGACCTTCGGGCCTGAATTGATGGGCCGCCTTAAAGATATCGTCTTGAATGATGAGTGTGTCACACGCATCGGTGGCTCTTACACATATGTTGATGACTTCAAAGATAAATATCTGTCAGACCTTTCCAAGGATGGCATAATCAACCTCAAGCTTAAAGTTGTGTGTGCTTGCGGCAACGGCTCGGCTGGCGCGTTCGCGCCGCATGTCCTGCGCGCCATTGGCTGTGATGTGATAGAGATGGATTGTAATCTTGATTACACCTTCCCGCGCTACAACCCCAATCCTGAAGACCTTGAAATGCTACATGCTATTGCCGCCAAGGTAAAAGAAACAGGCGCGGATATCGGCTTTGGCTTTGATGGTGATGGTGATCGCTGCGGCGTCATCGACAATACGGGAGATGAAATCTTTGCTGACAAAATCGGCGTTATCATGGCGCGTGAGCTGGGCAAACTTTACGATAAGCCTCTAATCGTTGCGGATGTTAAATCAACGGGGCTTTACTCCTCTGATCCCGTCCTAAAAGAACTTGGCGTCAAAACAGATTACTGGAAGACAGGCCACTCCTACATCAAACGCCGCGTGAATGAACTTGGCGCACTCGCGGGCTTTGAAAAATCTGGTCACTTCTTTTTTAACGCACCTATTGGCCGTGGCTATGATGATGGCGTTCTAACAGCCGTTACCATCGCGCGATTGATGGACAAAAATCCTGATAAATCTATGGAAGATTTGAAAAATGCCCTACCCAAAACATGGGGTACTCCCACCATGGCGCCATACTGCGCAGATGATAAAAAATATGGACTCGTTGATAAAATTGTGGCTGACTTTGAAGCAAAGAAGAAATCAGGCGAAAAAATCCTTGGCTCTAAAATTTCTGAAGTCATCACCGTCAACGGTATGCGTGTAGCTCTGGAAGACGGCACATGGGGTCTTATCCGCGCCTCCTCCAACAAACCATCCTTGGTTGTGGTAATCGAAAGCCCCGTGTCTGAATCCCGCATGTTTGACATGTTTGACTATATTGATGGCATTTTGGCCTCCTATAAAGATGTCGGGGAATACGACCAGAAGATACAGCGCAAAAAAGTCGCATAATTTTACAAAGCCCCCTTCCCAAGGGGCTTTTTTTTACTATGTTCATACAAAGTATTCTTTACACAAAACCATTATCAGGAGATTCTTATGAATAAACCTCTTCTTACCCTCGCCCTCGGCGCGGCCATGTTGTTCCCGCTTGGTGCAAATGCGGCGGATGCCAACACCTACACACTTGACCCCGCGCATACAACTGTCATCTGGAGCGCAAACCATATCGGCTTTTCAAACCCGCATGGAATGTTTTCGATGATTGAAGGCACCTTGGTGTTTGATGAAGCCGCGCCTGAAAAAAGCGTTGTGGATGCAACCATCAGCATCGCCAATCTGGTCACAGGAAACCCCAAATTTAATGAACACTTAAGCGGCAAAGACTTCTTTGATGTGGCCCAGTTTCCAAAAGCCACGTTCAAAAGCACAAAAGTAGAAAAGACTGGGGACAAAACCGCCAAAGTCACGGGTGATTTAACCCTGCATGGCAACACAAAGCCCATTGTTATGGATGTCACCTTCAACAGGTCTGCCATCTTCCCCATGAACAGCAAGCCCACCGTTGGCTTTTCTGCCACCACCACCATCAAACGATCAGAATTTGGCATGGGCTATGGCGTTGAATTCGGCGTTGCAGATGATGTCCATTTGGTCATAGAGGCCGAAGCCAACAAAGAACCTGAAGCAAAATCAAATTAACATTGATTGATTGTTTTTTAAAAGACCGCACATAGCGGTCTTTTTTTTATGCCATAAAGTTGGTACGTGCCAAAAATTTTGGGTTTAAAAATTTGTTCTGCACGTTGCCGTATGTAATGGCGCTTCCATCAAGCGTGACAATGTCCCCGCCTGCGGCGTTCAAAATTGCATGGCCTGCCGCAATGTCCCACTCACATGTCTGGCCAAAGCCAGGGTATAAATCTGCCTTGCCAGAGGCAACCGCGCAAATTTTCAAAGAGCTTCCTTTGCGGATAATTTTTTCTACCTTGTGGTCTTGCAAATATTGTTCAAGCTCTTCTGCGCCTCTGTTCTTGCTGGTGATAACGGTCAGACCGTTGCGCGATGGTTTTTTTACGCGGATGGTTTTTTCTGCTCCACCCTCCTCGCTCCATTTTGCGGCCGCCCCTTCACCATCGGTAAAAAACATCTGGCCATGGGCGGGCGCGCAAATAACGCCAAGGTATGGCTTGCCCTCTTTTATCAGGGCAATGTTGACGGTGTAATCAGGGCTGCCTTGTATAAATTCGCGCGTGCCATCCAAAGGGTCTACCAGCCAGAAATATTCTTGTGATGACAGGTCAGGCACATGTCCTGCCGCCATCATTTCCTCGGCCACAACGGGAATTCCCGCAAAGTCTTCTTGCAACGCGCGGACAATAAAATCTTCGGCTTCCTTGTCGGCGATTGTAACGGGACTTCCATCCGCTTTTTCATCACTTTGAAAAAGCATACCTTCATCAAAATGGTTGAGAGTTATTTCGCCCGCCGCCCATGCAATGCGTTTGATAACATTGCACAAAGCAGGCGGGTGGGACAGAAGCTTGCTCATCTATGGGTTTACTTCACAGCTTTGAGTTTTGATGTGGTCTTGTCGCCTGGCAAAAGTTCAGGGCGGCCAATCGGAATATAGTGGAATCCGTGTGGCTCAACTTCCGATACTTTGTAAATATTGCGAAGATCAATCAGGCGTTTTGATTTCATGTCCTTGGCGATGCGTGCAAGGTCAAGCTGCCTGTATTCATTCCACTCGGTGATAATCACCAATGCGTCCGCGTCTTTGGCAACATCATAGGGGTTATCCGCCCATTCAAGATTGGTCAAAACTTTTTCCGCCTGTTCGCGGGCGATAGGGTCGTGCGCCACAACATGCGCGCCCAGCCCTTGCAAAATGGGGACAATTATCAGCGATGGCGCATCACGCACATCATCCGTCTTGGGTTTAAACGCAATGCCAAGCACACCAATTTTTTTGCCCCTCACATCGCCGCCGCACGCCGCAATCACCTTTTGTGCCATCTGCTGCTGGCGGTCTGCATTGATTTCAACAACCGCTTCCACAATTTTTTGGGGCGTGCCAAATTTGCGCCCCGTTTGCGTTAATGCCAACGTGTCTTTGGGAAAGCATGACCCGCCATAGCCAGGGCCAGCGTGTAAAAATTTTGATCCAATGCGCCCGTCAAGGCCAATGCCTTTGGCAACGTGCTGTACATTCGCGCCCGCCGCCTCGCATAAATTTGCAATCTCGTTGATAAATGTAATTTTCGTCGCCAGAAAGGCGTTCGCTGCGTATTTTATAATTTCGGATGTTTCTGGACTAGTAATCACCATCGGCGTTTCGTTGATGTATAAGGGGCGGTAGAGCGCGCGCATAACCTCTTCCGCGCGGGCGGATGAACAGCCTATGACCACGCGGTCAGGGCGCATAAAATCTTCTATCGCCGCGCCTTCTCTCAAAAATTCGGGATTGGAACAAACATCAATGTCTTTTTCCCGTCCCTCTTCTTTGACTATTTTTTCAATCTCGCGGGCTGTGCCCACGGGCACGGTAGATTTTGTAACAAGCACTGTGTACCCTTTGACAGTGCGGATAATCTCGCGCGCCGCTTCATACACATAGGTTAAGTCTGCATGGCCATCCACTTTGCGCGATGGCGTGCCCACCGCAATAAACACGGCGTCCACATTCTCAACAGCTTTTTGCAGGTTTGTGGTGAAAGACAGACGCCCCGCTTTAACCTGCTTGGCCACCAGCTCTTCAAGGCCGGGTTCGTAAATGGGTATCTCTCCGCGGTTTAAGCGCTCTATTTTGCTGGCGTCTTTGTCCACGCACACAACATCCGTGCCAAACTCCGCAAAACAGGTGCCCGATACCAGCCCCACATATCCCGTGCCAACAACACCGATTTTCATCCCGCTCACTCCAAGTCTTAACAATACGCCCGCAAACTAACGGATTTCCCCACCCAAACAAAGCATTAATTGCAGGACAATGTAGTTAATATGTAAAAAATGACTTTACAGCATACCTGCCAATATTTTCTTTTTCGACTTTTTAAGTTGGCGTCAGGCTGGTATAAGGAGGACGTAACTTTTACAAAGTTTAATTTTACCTCAGGAAACAACCATGACCAAAGAACCCAATGGCGCGCTTATGCCGCTTTTTTATAAAAAGCCTACCCCCTTGGATGCCAAGGCTCACGCCAAGCTCGCTTTAAGGAAAAATTTTGGTCTGGATTTTACAAAGGGCGTGAACGCCGTTCCTGTGAATTTAATCGAACTTCCGCAGGTATGTCATTATTATCCCATCGCTTTTTCGCCTGGTGACACAGGCACTCCAGTTGCCATTTTGGGTCTGCGCGACAACGAAAACCTCTTTTACAAGCCCAAAGGCGAGTGGGAGGATGATGCTTACGTTCCCGCCTATATTCGTCGTTACCCGTTTATTTTTTCTGAAATGCCAGGCAATGACAACTTGTCCTTGTGTGTGGATTATGATGATTCTGTTATAGAAAATGGCGGGGAACAGCGGTTTTTTGAAGATGATGGAAAACCTTCCACCCTCGCCCAGAACGCGCTGGAATTTTGCAAATCCTACCACGCCGCGGCGGGCCAGACGGTTGAGTTTGGGAAAGCGCTCGCGGCTTCTGGCCTTTTGGTAGACCGTCAGGCAGAAATAGGCATCGCAGATGGAAAACGTATTAATTTCACAGGCTTCCGCATTGTTGATGAGAAAAAGCTTGCAGAGCTAGATGACAAAACCTTTCTGGAATGGCGTCAAAAAGGCTGGTTGCCGTTCATTTACGCACATCTTTTTTCTGGCGCGCAATGGCAAAGATTGACGAAATTGCTAAACAAGCGTATGGAAAATAAATAATAGGGAAAATATTGTAACCACAATAAATTTTAAAGAGGACAAACATGGCAAAAGTAGGCGCCCAGCGTGCAGCAGAATTAACAGGTCGTTCAAAATCCACCATCCAGCGTGCCATGAACAGCGGCAAGCTATCTTATGAAATTGATGCCAATGGCCGCCGTTTGATTGACGCGTCTGAACTGGATCGCGTGTTTGGCCTGCAGGCGCAAACCAACACCCCCTCTTCTGGCGCAGCCCAGCAGGAAACAACCTCTCAGGCAGAATTGCAACGCGCTGCAGACATGCTGGAAATTGAGCGTATGAAAATGCGCGTCCGCGCTTTGGAAGAACAGCTCGACATCACGCGTGAACAGCTTGAAGACATGCGCGGTCAACGTGACCTGTGGCAAAAACAATCCCAGCAAATTCTCATCACCAGCCAGTACAGCCAAAAACAGGCCGAAGAGCTCAAAGAAGAATTGCGCGTGCGTGAAGAAAAAGCCCGCGCCGCCAAACAAAAATATCTGGAAGACAAAATGAAGCGCATGCAAGGGCAAAATGAAAATACGCCCGCGCAGGACCAAAAAGCCTCCATGGATTTTCAGGGAATCTGGAACAAGCTTTTGGGCAAAAAATCCGCCGCATAAAAGCAGCTATAAAACAAAAAAAGGCGGCCTTGGGGTAAACCATCGCCGCCCTTTTTACACGCGCCGCCAACTGTGGTAAAATAGTCCTTATGATACGCACGCTCTCCCTTCTCCTGCTTCTTCTTGGTCTTATGGCCCCAACCGCTGGCTTTGCCCAAAGCGCGCCGCGCGCCAGCCTTGAAGAATTAGAAGCCGCCAAAGCACGCGCCGCCGAAGAAGCCTACGAAAAGGAGCTGGCAGGACGTGATCTGGGATATCGCGACAGCATAGATTACACCATTGATGATGGCGTGATGACAAAAGAGGAAATGCGCCAGGAAGCTGAATATATTTTTGGCCTTTGCGCCAACAACGCGTTTCAAAAATCCACCTTTGACTGCCGTTGTCTGTCTGGCGCTTTTTTGGCGGAGCGTGAACGCCTTGGCCCCAGCGCCATGCAGTTTGATATCATGCAAAAACTTACAAACTCTGAACACGCCAAGTGCGCAAACACCGCCAGCGTTGCGGGGAATACTTACAGCATGTGCATGGAGTATAATAAATATTTTCGTGAACTCGCGCGTGATGGCGTAGAAATGTGCACCTGCGCCGCCAACAAAACCGCCGCCGAGTTTGGAAAAAGACCTGTTCTTGATCCCTCCTATGTCGGCATGCTCAACACACGGTATATGATTTACTGTTCCGATCCTCAAAACCGCGCCAAAGACAAAGCCACTCTCAAGGCCGCGCAAAGCCAGCCGCTTGGCTTAATCACTAAAAAACAGAACTGACAACAACCCGCGCGGATGTTCTCACGCTTGTGGCGTGTGCCACACTATGGGGTAAAAAACTTTCTGCAAAAAATCGGGCGCAGATTATTTTATTGTTCAAAAAATCTCCCTCCCCCGCGCCATCAGCCATCAAATCCTGCGCCGCCTTGGCAGACCGCGCCATCAAAGCGCCCGCCCACAAGGTCGCCAGTGCCTTTAAATATGGCACAGATATGGCCGCCGCATAGTCCATATCTTCCGCCGCCAGGCTCGCAAGGCTTGCGCTCGCGCTCTCTACCGCCTGATACGCCGCTTTCATTTGTGTGGTGATAGATTCAAAATCATCGCCGCGCCCGCTTGCCACACACTCCATGTCCTTCTTGATGTCGCCCATCAGAATATTTAATGCCGCGCCGCCATCACGCAAAACTTTGCGAAACACCAGATCCGCCGCCTGAATGCCGTTTGTGCCTTCGTATATTGGCAGGATACGCGCATCGCGGTAAAATTGCGCCGCGCCTGTTTCTTCAATAAAGCCCATGCCGCCATAAATCTGCACACCCGTTGATGCCACATCCACCGACATATCCGTACACCACGCTTTTACCAGCGGGGTCATAATGTCCACACGGCTTTGTGCGGCCTTGTCGTTAGCGCGTGACAAATCAAGGTTCAGTGCTGCCTCATACGCCATGGTGCGCCCTGCCTGCACCTGTGATGTCATGGATAACAACATGCGCTTTACATCCGCATGTCCCGCAATCGGCGTCGTTGTGTTTCCTTTTTTGGATATGGGCGCGCCCTGCACACGTTCCTTGGCGTATGTCAGCGCGTGTTGGTACGCAGCCTCCCCAATCGCAACACCCTGCAACCCCACCGAAAGCCGCGCATTGTTCATCATGGTAAACATATATTTCAGGCCTTCATTCGCCTGCCCTACCAGATATCCTACCGCGCCGCCTTTGTCGCCATACTGCATGGTGCAGGTGGGGGAGGCATGAATGCCCAGCTTGTGCTCAATCCCCGTGCAAAGCACATCATTGCGCGTCCCGTCTTTTAAAAATTTCGGGACAATAAATAAGGATATACCCTTCACGCCCTCTGGCGCATCGGGAAGGCGCGCCAGCACAAGGTGGATAATATTGTCCGCCATGTCATGTTCGCCATAGGTTATAAAAATTTTCTGGCCAAATATATGGTATGTGCCATCATTTTGCGGTGTGGCGCGGCTGCGCACGGCCGCAAGGTCTGATCCCGCCTGCGGCTCTGTCAGGTTCATGGTGCCCGTCCACTCCCCACTGATCAGTTTTTCCAAATATTCACCCTTTTGCGCATCAGACCCATGTTCTTCAATCGCATCAATCGCGCCCTGGTTTAACAAAGGACAAAGGCCAAACGACATGTTCGCGCCCTGCCACATTTCGTTCACCGCGAATGTGACAAGCCATGGCAGTCCCTGCCCGCCATGCGCTTGCGAAAAGGGGACAGAATTCCACCCCCCATCACAATAGGCCTTGTAAGCCTCTTTAAATCCCTTGGATGTCGTGACAACACCGTCTTTCCAAACCGCGCCTTCTTTGTCCCCGCTATGGTTGAGGGGGGCTAAAACTTCGGCGGCCAGCTGCGCGGCTGGCTCTAAAATACTGCCCACCACATCCGCCTCCAACACGCCAAAATCAGGGTGTTCGGGCAGCCTGCCCAGCCCCACAACATGGGACAGCACAAATTTCATATCATCAATTGGGGGGGTGTAATCGGGCATGGATGTCCTTATCCGTGGGCGGTGAATCATCGGTCAATTATAATAAGCGCACAGCCTTTTATGAAACCTTAAAACTGGCATGGGTCTTGAAACGTATCAGGACAGGTAAAGAGAATAACGGCTTTTGAAAAGACACACAAAATGGCACAAAACCCTTTAAATAACAACGCGTTAGATGCATTTCAGGTTCCCAAAACTGTCTATAACGCCATCCGCAACGCAGCCTCCAGGACAGGGGTTAATTTTACCTACCTTGTGGAAAAGGCTGCCGCCGAAAGCTCGTTTGACACCAATGCCAAGGCCAAGACCAGTTCCGCCACAGGGCTTTTCCAGTTTATTGAAAGCACATGGCTATCCATGGTCAAAGAACATGGGGACAAGTACGGCCTCTCCAAATATGTCGATAAAATTGATGACAATGGCCGCGTGAAGGATTCCAAAACCCGTAACGAAATTTTAAATCTTCGAAAAGACCCCGAAATCTCCTCGCTCATGGCGGCGGAATTTGCGAGCGGAAACTATGACTATCTCCAACAGCATGTGGGCGGCAAGATAGGCTCAACCGAATTATATCTGGCGCATTTTTTGGGTGCTGGCGGCGCATCGGGCTTTTTAAATGCCATGAAGAAAAGCCCCAATATGGCCGCGGCAGATGTATTCCCCAAAGAATCACGCGCAAACCGCTCTGTCTTTTATGATTCAAAATCTGGTGCTCCGCGGTCTTTGCGCGAAGTCTATGCCTACTTTGACAAAAAATTTGACGGCGCGCCTTCAACACCCATCAACCCTTCCGTCATGACGGCGTCGAACAATTCATCCGCCTCCACAAACAACTTGGCTTCTGCCACACAAAATCCTGCTGAAAATTACGCCGACGCCCAAAGCCCCTTCGCGCGGCTGACAAGCCTGCTCTCCACCCCTTCGAATTCAGCCTCAATGTTGAGAATCGCCTCAAGCCCATCGCAAAATGACTGGCAAATCTTCCCCCAGACGCTGTACGGCAACCTGTCTTTGACCTCCGCGCAAATGATGCTGCTCAACGACTTCTCTGCTTAGATATTGATTCATTTCATATTTTACGCCCCGCCTTTTCCCTTGAGCGGGGCGCTTTAGTATTCAAATAGAAATACCATACGGCTTAACTACAGATATACAGTATTCATGTAAAACGAAATAGAAATACCAATAATAAATAATATATATACTATTATCAAATACAGATTATATTGTTTTAGTTACTGTTATTTGACTAATATACGATTTTTGTTGACATTTTTGGTCTTTTAACTTAGATTGGTCTTAAGAAAACGGAATTAATACCGTTCAATACATAAATAACCAGGGAGGTTATGATGGGAAAGCTTACGCCCATGGTGAATAGAGCCTTTAAAGGCCGCGCACCTAGGCAAAGACAGACCAAACCGGCGAATGGAACGGAGGTTTCAAATGTCGGGAGACGAATGAGAGTTGGGTTTATGAGCGCGGCACATGCCAGACTGTTGAACCCTAGAATGGCACAATTTGCAGGCCTTACGGCCTCATAAAAGAGCTTGTTCTAAACTTTCAAAGGACAACACCGTATTGCACCCTCTCATACGGTGTTGTTTTGTGGAAGCAAAACTTTTAAGTACCAAAGCCTGCCAATTCCTTTTGGAATAAATTCAAATAGTCCTGCGGGCTGGAGTTTATTTCAAAGGGAATTTTTATGCCAAAATAGGTTTTAAACTACCGCCCCTGCGCGGCGCGTTTTAACCTGTCATTAATGGCAATACCAATGCCCACATCAGGAATATTCATCACAGCAATGCCTTTATTCTCCGCGTTGTCCAAATCACGCAGCATGGTGAATAGATTGGCGGCGGCCTCAATCAAATCCCCGCCTTCACTTAAATTTTTAAACTTGGCATCGCCCCACTGGTTGGCAAAACCGCCCGTCTTAACACCCATAAACTTTGTGCTGCCAAAGGCCAGCAGCCCCTCGCCTTCTTCCACGTCCACAGCATTCAGGCGCACGGGGATGCTAGGAGCATAATGCTTTAGAAGCTGCCCGGGTGATTTTGGTTTGTCGTGGTTGCCAAAGTCATAAGACACATCGCCCAGATATTCTTCCAAATCTTGCGCCGTGATGGCACCCGCGCGAACAATCACGGGGACATCGCCTGATAAATCAAGCACAGTGGATTCTAATCCCACAGAACACGCACCGCCCGCCAGAATCATAGGGATGCGCTGCCCAAGGCTGTCCATCACATGGCGCGGCGTGGTGGCCGATGGCTCTCCTGATGCATTGGCGCTTGGCGCGGCGATGGGCACACCAGCGCACCGAATTAACTCCAACGCCACAGGATGGTTTGGCATGCGGATGGCGATGGTATCAAGCCCCGCCGATACCAGTTCAGACACACCGCCCCCTGCCTTGCGTGGCAATATCATGGTAAGCGGCCCCGGCCAGAACGCGGCCATTAAACCCTTGGCGCGCGCATCAACCTCGACATATTTTTGCGCGTCCTCGCGGGATGAGACATGGATGATAATAGGGTTGATGGATGGCCTGTTTTTCGCCGCAAATATTTTGGCAACCGCCTGCCCGTCCAGCGCATTCGCGCCCAGCCCATAGACCGTTTCGGTCGGGAACGCGACAACGCCCCCGCTTTTAATCATCTCTGCGGCTTCTTGAATGCTCTCATGCGTCGCGGCTTTAATCATTTTTATTGCCCTCTCGCAATGACGATGAGGAATGCAAAACCCCGCCACTCATGGGCCTTGGCGCGCGGGTGGTCGTGGGGAAACTGATGGGAAGGCTCAATAAACTTCTTACGGCCAGATACGCAAAACATTCGGCTTCCGTCGCATCGCCGTTCCACCCCAACGCATCAACACTGCGCACAACGCCGCCAAGCCTTTGGTTGAGTGCTTTCATCAAGGCCTTGTTGTGCCTCCCGCCGCCGCATGCATACCACACTTTTGGCGGTGATGGCATATGGATAACAGAACCTAAAATTCCCTCAACCGTAAACGCCAATAAGGTTGCCGCACCATCTTGCGTGTTTAAATGCTCCATGCTTTTGGCCACGCCGCCCATGGCCGCAATGTCCCATTGGTTGCGGTCTAATGATTTGGGCGGGACGGCCTTAAAATAATCATGCGACAACCATTCCTGCAACAAGTTGGTATCAACCAACCCACTTAAAGCATGCTCGCCATCTTTGTCATACGCCTCCCCCGTGCGCGATTGTATCCAATCATCCATCAAAGCATTGCCCGCGCCCGTATCAAACGCCAGAATATTATCCGCACCCGCTCCAATCCATGTTACATTCGCAACCCCGCCAATGTTTAAAACTACGCATGGCAGTTCAACATTTTCGCTAGCCATTCGCGCCGCATGGTAAATGGGGGCCAGCGGTGCGCCTTCTCCCCCCGCCGCGACATCGGCAGACCTGAAATCATCCACCACATCAATGCCAAGTTCACGCGCCATCAACGCGCCATCACCAATCTGTATGGTCACACCATCTTTTGGGGCGTGGTAAATGGTCTGCCCATGAAAGCCTATAACGTCCACATCCTTCGGTGTCATCCCTTCTTGCGCCATCAAAACACGTACCGCGTTCATATGCCGCTCCGTGACCACATCAATGGCGGGCGTGAGGGCTTCATCGTGCCTGTCCTTCACGCCAAATATGGGGCGGATAATGCCGCGCTCGCTTTGCGTATAGGGAATGGTGACAAACCCCAAGGGCTTTACATACCCGTACCCGTCCGTTTCAATCAGGGCACAGTCCACCCCGTCCAGCGATGTTCCGGACATAAGGCCAAGTGCGGTATAGACTTTATTTTTGGGCATGTGTATAAACTCAAATTATGACATACAAATCAGATTTCCTAAATATATTATCCGAACGCGGCTTTTTGCACCAGTGCAGTGATTTCGAAGCCCTTGATAAAAAGCTTAATGAGGGCGTACAAAGCGCCTATATCGGGTTTGACGCCACGGCCAAATCGCTCCATGTCGGCAATTTGACGGGCATCATGATGCTCAAATGGTTTCAGGAATGCGGCCATAAGCCCATCACGCTGATGGGTGGGGGAACATCAAAGGTGGGAGATCCGTCGTTTAAATCTGAAACCCGCGCCATGCTGACGAACGAACAGATTAACGAGAACATCGAAAATATCCGCGCAACCTGCTTTAAACAATTCCTGCGTTATGACGACAGCGCCACAGGCGCAAAGATGGTCAACAATGATGATTGGCTCTCTGAATTAAAATATCTGGAATTTCTGCGTGACTATGGCCGCTATTTCACTATTAACAAAATGGTTGCGTATGAGTTTATTCGCTCGCGCTTTGAACAAGAAAGCCCCGTCACCTTGCTGGAATTTAACTATATGGTCATGCAGGGCTATGACTTTTTAGAACTTTACCGCCGTGAAGGCACGCTCATTCAAATGGGTGGCTCTGACCAATGGGGCAACATCATCAACGGTGTCGAACTCACCCGCCGCATGGATGGGCGCGAAGTGTTCGGCCTCACCACCCCGCTCATCACCAAATCGGACGGCAGCAAGATGGGCAAGTCCGTCTCCGGCGCGGTGTGGCTCAACGAAGCGCAATTGCCGCATTATGATTATTGGCAGTTCTGGCGGAACACCGATGACAAGGATGTCGGCAAATTCCTGCGCCTCTTCACCGATGTCCCGCTCGACG
Source organism: Pseudomonadota bacterium (assembly GCA_963204715.1). Lineage (GTDB taxonomy): Bacteria > Pseudomonadota > Alphaproteobacteria > Micavibrionales > Micavibrionaceae > Micavibrio_A. The sequence goes on from CAUJHK010000028.1 coordinate 13,212, forward strand.
AGATCGCCCGGCTGGAAGCGCTGGAAGGCAGCGAGATCAACGCCGCCAAGGACGTGCTCGCCAACGAAGCCACCAAGCTGTGCCGGGGCGAGGACGCCGCCCAACGCGCCGCCGAAACCGCCCGCGCCACCTTCGCGGAAGGATCAGCAGGCGCGGACCTGCCCACCATCACCGTGGCGGGCGATAACATCGCACTGGTCGACGCCCTCGCAGACCTCGGCCTCGTCGCCTCAAAAGGCGAAGCCAAGCGCCTCATCAAA
>CAUJHK010000029.1 GCA_963204715.1 Pseudomonadota bacterium
CCACTGGCGCGCAAAGCTGTGATAGCCGCAAAAGAGTTTTGCGCAACGGACCGTTTGGCAAGAATGGCGCGCAAATCCATAAATTTTTCTGCGGCGCTAACGCGAACCTTGCCCTTTCCATCGCCTAAATAATCTTCGGGAATTTGTTCTGGCACAGCATGGGAGAACAGGTTGGCCGAAAGCGCCATCAAATCCTCTTCATCAGGGGTAGGGGCTGTATTATTTTGCGTAAAGTTTGTGTCGAGCGTGAGTTTTGATTCCACATTGCGGGTGTAGTCAACATCAACATCTTGCCGCGCAGATTTTGTAACCGACGGGCATAAAACAGACAGGCCATTTTCGTTGTCTGAGGGCATGCAATAGATACTGGTGAATTTGTCAAGGCGGGAATAAAGGTCAGAATCGTTGCTGTTTGTGGTAAGGGAATCGCCATTTAGTGTTTGCCGCACCATCATTCTTTGTGCCAAGGCGGCTTGCGACATGTTGGTCAGCCTTTCTGATGCCGCAAGGCTTCGCGACATTGTGCCAATGGTGCACATGCCCTCACTGGGTTGATAATCCTTGTGCGCTCGCGCGGTTAATTCTTGAAACAGTCGCTGGGTTTCCAGTTGATGTTTCGCATCCAAAAGCGCGCCAATCATTTTAATTTGCAATATGCCCGTTGTTGTCAATTGTTCTGACATCAACATAAGTGCCGGTAAAATATTGCCTGTCCAGAAGGTTGTTAAAAACCACGTACGGTGCTGGGTAAATTCAAACTCAACATGGTTGCGGACATCGAAATAATGCAAAGGAATATTGACCGCAACGGGCGTACAGCAGTTTTTGTTAGCAATAATGGGAGGTATAATTGTATAGCTGTTCAAGTTGTTTGTGCCGCCCGACGCCGCTGCCCCACCAAGCAAAGCGGCAAGCGCGCCCCCAAGAGGGTTAGATCCGCCCAAAAGTCCGCCGATAAGAGCGTTCACAAGATTTGTCGGGGTTAATGATTGCAAGGCCTGACCCAGCTGTCCCAAAGAATTTGCAAATTGTGTAAGAGATCCAAACGTAGAAGCAAGTTGCGGAAAGCTGGAAGCAAGGCCAGAGGCCAGTGCGTTCTGGAACGCGGGGTTTGAGGCGAGTGCTGCCAATCCGCCAGGGCTCGCCAATGCGGAGAGGGCAGACCCTATGGCAGCGGCCTGTTGCTGTGCCGTTGCAAGAGCCTTTATGGGGCCTTGTAAAGACTGAAGGGCACTTGTTAAGCCAGCGGCGGTTGAAATATTTCCCAAGGAAGGAATGGAGGAAAGGGCCGTTCCTAAAACAGGGCTTAGATTGCCTGTCATAACAGCCCCGATAAGACCCGTTGCGCTTGTGGGGTTAACATTGCTGTTTTGCAGTATGTTCTGCATCATCGTTGTCAGGTTTGAAAGATTGGCAGGCGAAGGTGTGGCAGAGGCATTGTTCAAGTTGGCAGCCGCGCCAGCTGGCGTAAGCGTACCCGCCGTCATGGCGCCCAGCTGTGATGTGATTAAGCTTGTAAGGTTTGTTGGGACAGGCGTTTGTGCCATAGAATGGTCAGGCGCATAAAAGCAGGCACAAACCGCAAAAAGCAGGCATGCAAAAAAACGCAAACAACCCAATCTGACAATATTCACCGAATGCCCTCTCCTTCGAAAGCAGATCCCCTAAAATTCCACGTCCTTGAAAAAACACAGTAATTCAAGATATGAGGAAATTCTACCACAGTTTAAAAGCAAAACGCACGTTTGTATCTGAACAATTTGTTTTTTGTCGCAATTTCCTTAAAATAGAAGAAAGTCCGTCGTGTAACTTGCTCTTTTTGGGATGTAGATGTTCCAATAGTGTTTCGCTTGGATTAGAGTATGATATCGAATCAGGTCTGCTGCGTTGGCAAGGCTTAAAATTATGACATTCTATCGCTGTAAAAATACATGGATAATATAGAAAACAAAATGCCAAACCAAAGGAATGTCCGCCCACCCAGAGGCGGCCCTTCTCCAGTATCTGGCGGGCGTCCTGTAAAGTCAGCAACAACAAAGCCAGAGTCTGCGGATACTGCAGGGCTGGGGCGTGTGGTTGCGCGGAATGAGTTTTATCGCGATGGCTACAGGCTGGCTCTTCGTGTGGCTGTTATCCAGTCTTTCATTATTTTTGGCCTGATCGGCGCGATGTTTTTCATTATAAGTGTACACCAGCCAGAAAACCGCTATTTTGCAACCACAGAAGACGGGCGGCTTATTCCCATGGTGGCTCTAAACCAGCCAAACCTTTCCACCCCCGCTTTGCTTTCCTGGGCGGCGCAGGCGGCGTCAGAAACAATGTCGTTCTCTTTTAGCAATTACCGCAGAAATCTGCAGGAATCCTCGCGCCATTTTACGAAAGCTGGCTGGGAAAGTTTTTCATCCGCACTTCAGGCCGCCCGTATCATTGAATCTATTGAGGCCAATACACAAGAGGTGACGGCTGTTCCGCGCGGCGCGCCCATATTGAAATATGAGGGGGTTTCTGCTGGCCAGTATCAATGGCAGGTGCAGATTCCCATGATTTTGAGCTATGTTTCTGGAGCCAAGACCCGCTCGGACAACTGGATTATCACACTGGTGATTGTACGGGTGCCTAGGCTGGAAAGCCCGAACGGGGTGGGAATTGCCCAGTGGATTGCCGTTCCAGGATAAAACTTCTGGGGGAATCGGTGGTTCAGGAGGGGTGCGAAAAGGGTTTTTTGTAATATGCTAGGCAATTCTGCTAAAGCTTTACGCATTAATATATATGTATATGGTCACAAAGGTCATGATGTCTGGTTACACACACAATAATTATACGCGCGGTGCCTCGCTGCTTTTGGCAGCGATGGTTGTTTTGCTTTCGACAGGATCTTTTGCTATGGCACAAGAAACGTCTGCACAAGCTCTTCCCGATGAGTTTGCCAAGCAGCAAGTCCCATCTTCTTTTCCTTCGGATGACGGGGCATCAGGCGCACCCAAGGCGATTGATCAGGTGGACGCAAGCGTGGATGAAACACAAGTGCCTTCTACACCCGAAGAAAAAAAACTAGTGCCAGCTCAGCCTATGGGCGCAGCGGCGCAAAACGCGGTCTCTGGCAAAAGCGCACCGTCAGCCACTGAAGCACCAGCTGCGGTTGCAGAATCTGTAGCGACGCCACCAGCTGGGCAGGATATTTTAGAAAAATATGCGGCAACCTCTGATGCAGCGGATGATTCTCTTCCCGCGGTAGGGGACGACATGATGTCGGGGCTGGACGATTCTTTGTCAGGGGACAGCCCTGGCCTTGGAATGGATGGCGGTATTGCCGTTGAAAAAAGCCCTGAAGAGTTGCAGGCTGAAATCAGGTCTGAGGCATTTGATGCCGCGCTGACAGGGCTCTTCCCATTAAAGCCAGATCAGATAACAACCCTTCTTGGCACCTATAACAAAACACAAGAGGCCATTCGTAAACCGCCTTATGCCAACCCGACACCAGAGGTCAGCGTGCAAAATGTCTCTCTTGATCCAGGTGTTATGCCTGCGGTTATAAAAACCGCGTTTGGCAATGTGACAACGCTCAATATTCTTGATGTCACGGGCGCTCCATGGCCAGTGCAGGATGTTACGTGGGCTGGTGATTTTGAGGTGATAGAGCCTGAGCAAGGCGGGCACATCATCAGGATTACGCCGATGAGCCAGTTTGCGCGCGGCAACCTTGTTATAAGACTTCTAACTCTAAAAACACCTTTGACCATGACTCTCGATAGTGGTGGTGATGTTGTGCAATACCGCGTCGATGCGCGTATTCCTGAATACGGGCCTTTTGCAAAATCACCCTTGATGCAGGGGGGCAAGTCCCTTGTGGCGGGGAACACGGATTTAACGGCCATATTGGATGGCGTGACGCCAGGTGGCATGAAAAAGCTTAAAGTATCTGGTGTAGACGGCCGCACCACGGCGTATGGTATGGGGAATGTGACGTATGTAAGGACTCCTTTGACGCTTTTGTCGCCAGCGTGGCAAAGCTCCGTTTCTTCTGCCGATGGTATGAATGTTTACGCTCTGACCAATGCCCCTGTGCTTTTGCTTTCCGATGAAGGGCATTTTGAGCGCGCAACGATAAGTGAAAAAGAGGAACTGCTCGATGAGTAACAACGATCTCGATGATGACCTGGATGTCGAGAATTTCGATGATGGCGGGTTTGATGATTACAGCAAGAAGGGCTCGCTGGGAGATCTTTGGCGCAACAATCCGATGGTCAAAATTGGGGCTATTTTAGCCATTTTTGCTTTGTTTGTTGGCGGCATTATTCTCTTTGGCGGCGGCGGCGAAAAGCCTCCCGCCTCTATGGTGTCTTCCGGGATGGATGTGACCGAGGCACCAGGGACGTCTGAGATATCAAGCACTATGGAGCAAGCCATTCAGGACAAAAATGCCGAGAATGTTGAAGAAGCAGCCCGCACAGGCGGTTCGGCAATACCTATCCCCACGCAGCCATCAAAGGGCGTGATGCCATTGCCTGTTGATGAAACAAATCAGGAAGACCCGCTGGAACGCTGGCGCCAGATGCAAGAGGAGCGTGTGCGTCAACAGCAGGTTATGAATCAGGCTCTCCCCCCAGATCAACAGGTCGCGCCGCCTGTGGACACAAAAGCGCCTGCGGTCAGTGCGCTGTCCCAGTCAATGATTTCGCAAATGCAGTCTATATTGCAAGAACAAAAGGCGCCCAAGTTTGTAAAAAAAGATATTACGCCCGTTACATTTCTGGAAGACCTTGAAAAAAAGAAACAAGATCAACTTAAAATGCAGCAACAGCAGGCGTCCGCTGCCGCAGGAACGGCTTCAGGCACAGTGGTGCAGGATATTATTATTCCTGCGGGCACCATTGAATATGCCCAGCTTATTCTGGAAGCAAACACGGATGCGCCTGGTCCTGTACTGGCACAAATTATGTCAGGTCCTTTGAATGGGGCAAAAATTCTGGGGAGCTTTACATCAACGGACAACTACCTGACCTTGAATTTTTCCACTATAGTTATCGATGGTATTGACTACTCCGTTCAAGCTGTTGCTATTGACCCAGGCACAACATTGCCTGGCGTTATCACGGAAATTGACAGACGTTACTTCAAACGTATCATCCTGCCGATGGCGGCGGAATTTGTTACTGGCTTGACGGAGGCCATCTCTGAATCGGGATCAACTTCTGTTTACGTGTCCGATAGCACGGTCACTTCCTCAACAACGGATAAAAATTCTGATCAGGAAGTTGCCTCTGGTATTAGCAAGGCAGGTGAAAAATTCGGAGACATACTGGATGAGGAAGCGGATAAAACAAAACCTATGCTACGTGTGGCAAGCGGCACGCCCATAGGAGTTTTGTTTGTGGCCCCTGTTATAGACAAAACCAACCCGCAGTAGTTTTTATTTCGTTTGAGAAAGCCTTAGAAAACCATGACGCCTAAAAACAATGACCCCGATATGGATGTTGATCTGGATGATGATAACTTTGGTTATGATGATCTGGATGATGTTGATGTTCCCGTCCTTGATGATGAGGATGCATTGGAAGAGGCGGGGGGCTGGGACGAGGATGCCACTACAGAGGGTGCAAAACCCAGGAGATCTTCTGGTGGTTTGAGCTTTAACACAATGGTCATTATTGGCGCGGTTGTTTTGGGGGCGGGCGTTCTGGTTTTCAATGTCATGAGCAAGTCCAAGCAGACCGCGCAGACTGAGGGCCAGACCTTTCAATCTACCATGAGTGTTTCGGGTGTTCTGGATGGGGACTTGGCAAAGGTGCCTGATGTCGCGCCAGCGCAAGAGCAGACACAAGCACAAGAGGGAAATACCTCTGTGCCATTAGAGCCACAGGCGCCTGATGATCAAAATACAGGTGGGTTTTTGGGTGATGAGGCTGCCATGCTGGACGGAAATAATACGCCGCCCCAGCCTGCCGCAATAAGCCCCGCTGACAAAGAAGACGTTATCACACCCATGCCACAGGAGACCGCACCAGAGACTCCTCAGGACAACGCAGCGCAAGAGCTTTTGAAGCAGGCTTTGGCCAGACGCGATGGGGCAGACCAAAAAGAACAAGCCAGTGTTGAACAAGAACCTTACCTTGTTCCATCCACGCCAGACCAGATTCAGCCTGCAAATGTTGCTTCTTCCATCACACCACCACAAAACGTGACGGTTGATCCTGAGCTTGTTAAAAAAATGGATCAGATTTTGTCACGCATGGATAAATTAGAGGGCGATATTGACACGCTAAAACAAGAAAAAAGCCCTGATATTGGTGAACTTGAACAGAACATTTCACTCTTGAAAGAAGAGATGTCGTCTATCAAGTCCGCCAATAAAGAAGAATCGCCACAACAAAAAAAATCTGTAACGCCAAAAAAGACAAGCTCTGCGCCTGCGCAAAAAGCAGCAAAAGCTCCAAAAGCGGTATCGCCCAAAAAAACGGCATCTCCTGTTCAATGGGAGCTTCGCGCGGCGCAGCCAGGCAGGGCATGGGTATCAAAATCAGGCGAGCGTGACATGCAAAGCGTTGAAGTCGGGCAAAGCCTTGCGGGCATTGGTACAATCTCCGCCATCAGTTATCAAAATGGCCGCTGGCTGGTGCAAGGAAGCACGGGTCAGATTCGTCAATAAAGCCCCGTTTGCCACAATTAAGACATATTTCGATGTTAAAAATATACGCTCTAAAAGTACAATAATATATTATATATCAATAAGTTAGTAAAATAACAATCACCCACCATTTTCATGAATTTGCCTTATTTCCAGCAAATGTGTTCTAATAAGATTGTAAGGAGTTGGTCTGCCGAAATTCCAAGGGGAATATGGGGTTTTGAAGGATGTCTTTGCAAGAGGTTCAAATTCGCAAAAAGTATTTTGATTTTGTATACTGTATTTAGTGGTGAGGATGGAGCAGAATATTTCTTGCGGATTTGAACGAAACGAAAATTTTTTTAAAACTTAACAATTGGTACTAAAAAGGAGAAAGACTATGAAGAAATTTAAACAGCATATGATGATGGCGTCTGCCGCAACATTCGTTGGACTGGTATCTGGCGTTGAAACCGCCTCTGCTGGTAACAACTTTACCAACATCGTTACGAACATGGAAACATCTATTCAAACCATTCCTGGTTTGATCTCCGGTGTATCTTACATGGCAGGTATTTTGCTGGGTGTTCTGGGCGTGCTTAAAATTAAAGACCACGTAGAAAACCCAGGTCAAACGCCGTTGCAACACGGTGCCATCCGCTTGGCGGCTGGCGGTGCTTTGTTCGCGCTTCCTATCATGTACGAAGCCATGCAAAACACAATCGGTAGTAGCTCTAACCTTGTTACTGCGCCTCAAGTTAAGGCTATGCAGCTGCAGGTTGTCCCATAGTCAAAAAGGACGACATGAAACTTTTACCAATTACTCTGGGGATTGGCCGTCAAACGGCCAATCCTCGCATTGCAGAGAAAGTTGCGGCGCAGCTGCAAGAACTTCGTCTGAAGATATTTGATCGCGATGATCACACCTGCCGTTTTTGCGGGTTCAAATCAGGAAAATATCAGGAAGTTACATTTTTGAATGGCCAAAATCAGGACATCCGTCCTGATAACATGGCAACATCTTGCATTTTTTGCCACCAGTGCTTTGACCTTGAAAAGGCCAGTCAAATGAACTCAGGCGTGCTGGTCTGGATGCCGGAGATAGAGCAGGCAGAACTTAACAACATTGCCCGCGCAATTTATGTGGCCAGAATATCTCAGGGCACCATGGCAGATGCTGCCCGCACGGCGCTGGAAGGTTTGATGGCGCGCCGCGAGGAGGCCAAAGCGCGCATGGCCACAGACGATCCGTTTTTTCTTGCAACGGTCTTTCGTGATTTTTTAGGCCCCAAACATTACGCCATGCGTGAGGAAAAGCTTGCGGGTGTTCGGCTTTTGCCGCTGGACAGGCGCAACATCAGTGAGGGCGATTTAAAATTCAACCAATTCCCTCAAATTCTTGCTTATTGGCGCTCCAAGGATGGGCCTTTTGGCGGAAATCCTCCAGCTTCCTGGAAAACGCTTTATGCAAAAATAAAAGTTGCGGCTTAACGCACAAAGTGCTCGATTTTTGAAATTTTTTCTATATTAAATCAAGAGAGTATAATAACCTTGTAAAACTTACGTTTCTTCAAGGACATATCTCTTCCCATGCGTTTTTTAGACAAAATCCTCAATCCTTTTCAAGTGGCATTAAAGCTATCGCTTGAGTCATTCATACGGCTTGAAACAGCAGATGACGAAATGACCATGGCAGCCTCCGACGGTTCATTGGTCAGCTACGTCAAGGTTGATGGTTCGCGCCAGATTATTGGTGAAGAGGAATACAATTTTCTTGTTGAAGCCGCGACCATTAAAATAGGATCCCGTTTCGATCGGCAGGGTCATGCCATGCAGGTATATTTTGCGCGTGATCCAAACCGCATTGCCTCTCACCTTGAAGATTTGCTCCAGCCATCACGCGCTTCTGCGGAAGCGATGGATCTGGACGTTAAAGATATTTTTGAAGAACGTATTCGCCATCTTTCCAGATATCTGTCTTACGAAGAATGTTATTTTGTATTGTGGACGCGTCCCTCCATTTTGACCAAAAGTGAAATGAAGCGTGCGGCACAAGACAGCCATAAGAAAAAGTGGTTGCGCGCGGGCTATGGCCAAAACCCACTGGCTGCGCTGGATGCGCTACGCACGCGCCATAAAGCCTATGTGGCTGCTATCATGTCCTCGCTGGATGAGCTGGGCGTAAGCGCCAATGTTTTGCCTATTCATGAGGCATTGCTTGCGGTAAAAAACAATCTATACCCTACCAAATCCCATGAGGACTGGCGCCCCAGTCTGCCAGGTGATCCTATATCACCGCGCGCCCCCACAAGCCGTCAGGATTTGTCTGATGTCATCTGGCCGCCATTGTCACAACAACTTGCACTTGCAGATTGTTATGTTCTGAACGAATCTATCGTGCGGATAGGTGATTTAATCTGGGCGGGGGCTGATATGACATTGGCGCCGATGGATCCAAGCCCGTTTCCCATGTTGCTCAATCGCCTCTTTGAGGCCAAAGTTCCCTACCGCGTGTCCTTTTTAATTGAAGGCGGCGGTTCTTACGCAACGCAGCTCCGCTCGTTTGGGGCTACCATTTTGGGCGTTACAAACGCGGTCAACAAACAAATAAAATACTCCCTTGAAGGTTTGGAAAGACTATCACGCAAAGAACCTGTGGTGCGTCTTCGCATCTCTTTTGCCACATGGGCACCAAGGGATAACCTTCGCCTCTTGCAAGACAGGCTTTCCAATTTGACGCAGGCCATCGAGTCATGGGGTTATTGTCAGGTGTCTGAATTCTCTGGCGACCCATTGGATTGCGTGATGTCGTCTGCCATGGGTATTCACTGCGCAGGCACAGCCCCTGTTGCTATTGCACCCATGTTTGATGTGATGAAGTTGATGCCATGGCAGCGCCCATCCTCCCCCTTTGTAAAAGGCTCTATGCTGTTTCGCACGCCCGATGGAAAAGTCTGGCCCTACCAGACAGGAACAAATGTTACGACCACGTGGTTTGATTTGATTTTTGCGCAGCCAGGTGCGGGGAAATCTGTGTTATTAAACTCTACCAATATTGCCTGTTGCCTGACGCCCGGGCTTTCTGCACTGCCCTTTGTTGCCATCATAGATATTGGCCCGTCCTCTGCGGGGATGATATCGCTTATCAAAGAGGCGCTACCTGAAAACAGGCAGCATGAGGCCGCTTCTTTTAGAATGCAGATGACGCAGCAATATGCGGTCAATCCTTTTGATACGCAACTAGGGTGCCGATACCCCATGCTGGATGAAAGAAGTTATCTTGTTGAATTGATGACTTTGCTATGTACCTCCCCTGGCTCTGATAAGCCGTATGACGGGATGCAGCAATTGGCTGGTCTTGTGGTGGATGAAATGTATCGCTGGCGCGATGATACTACGGCGAACGCAGAACCACGCCCCTATCTGCCACGGCTTGACCATGAGGTGGATGAGGCCATTGCCAAACATAATATTCATCTGCCTGCAGATCCTTATTGGTGGGATGTTGTGGACAGACTTTTCGATCTGGGTGACACATCAACTGCAATTTTAGCGCAGCGTTACGCCGTGCCCACACTGGCCGATGCCATCACAGCCTCAAGGCGACCCCAAATCAGGTCTTTGCTGGAAGAAACATCCGTAGGGCTTACGTCCGAAACTGTTATCAACGCCTTTGAGAGGATGATAACATCCGCCATTCGCGAGTTTCCGGTTTTATCAGGCGTTACACGGTTTGATGTTTCAAACGCACGCGTGTGCGCGCTTGATTTGATGGATGTATCACCTCAAGGGGACGACAGCGCAGACAGGCAAACCTCTATCATGTATATGCTGGCGCGCCATGTTCTGGTGCGCAGCTGGTGGGTGGGCCTTGAGATGATTGAGCACATCCCCCCCAAGTATAAATTTTATCACGAAATGCGCTTGCAAAACATTGCCGAAACACCAAAGCGGCTTTGCTATGATGAGTTTCACAGGACATCAAAGTCGCGCTCTGTGCGGGCACAGGTTGTCAGGGACGTTCGTGAAGGTCGTAAGCGCGGCGTTCAGATTGCTTTGTCATCCCAGCTTCTTGATGACTTTGACAACGATATGGTGGATCTAGCCACAGGTGTTTGGGTTTTGGGTGCGGCTATTTCAGACCAGGCCGTTGACAATATCAAGGAACGCTTTGGCCTGTCGCAAACAGCGCGCAATATTATCCGTTATAAACTGACAGGCCCACGCGCTGGCGGGGCGCCAGCCTTGTTTGTCCTTGCCACGGTAGAGGGAAAATATGAACAGCATTTGCTCAACACGCTAGGGCCTATTGAATTATGGGCACTTTCAACATCGTCTGAAGATGTGTCCATTCGCAGCAGGCTGTATTCCAGGTTAGGTGCGGGGCGTGCCCGCCAGATGCTGGCCGCAAACTTTCCAGGCGGGACAGCGCGCGGTGAAATAAAGCGCCGTGTCATGATGCTGGCTGA
>CAUJHK010000030.1 GCA_963204715.1 Pseudomonadota bacterium
TCAGGCCGCTTCTTTCGCAGAACTTATAGACAGCGCGCGGGTGAGTGCCGTATTAAGTCTTTCCAGGGCCATGGCGCGATGGGACTGGATATTGTCAATGACGGCATTGATCAGAACCTCATCTTCAACAACCTTCGCCACCGCCTTGGCTGTTCTTAGCTGTTTGAAAACAGACGTCAGACTCCCCAGAAATATATAGAACGGGCGCGCGCCGTACATCTCGTAAAGAATTTCTTTTTTCTTGTCCGCTATGCTGTTGGAAGCCGTGGCATCACCTTGGCCAATGCAAATAGCGGGAACACCCATACGCCATGCGTTAATACACATGTGGTATGTGTCGGTTACAACAAATTTATAACCGCTGAGTGCGGACAAAAGTTCGCTTGGCGATAAATGATCCTTTGGAACATTATAGCCAAAAAGCTTGGCAACCTTTGTCATTTTTGGCGTGCTGATGAACCACGGCAGCCATACGCATTTTTGTCCTGAGTAACAGCCCAGCAATTTCGAGAAAATCATCATGCTCAGTTTCGAAGAGCTTCTACCAAAAAACACCCCTACGTCCTGACGTTTGTCGGCAAGCTTAAATCCTGGCAGTTTATTAAAGTCAGAATTTTCAAGCAAGAAAGCACAGTCGCATGCCAACGTGGCCTCACTGCCGCGCATTGGCGAAATTTTGGCGGCCGACAGGGCATCTCTGAAATAAACATTGCCAATATTCCTGAAGAAATAATCAAACTCTTTTGTATATGCCACGCTTTTAACATCCGCGGCTTCGTTTGTTATGATGGTGCTGCCAAAAACTATGACGCGCTTTAACGCTTCCGTGGTCATTTCGTTCAAGAATATCAGTTTTTTTCTATTGCTTAGACGACCTTCGTGTTTCTTTTTTAGTTCAGCATTCGCAGGTTTATCCAGCCCATGTTCCAAAAACTTCATATCCAGTTCCCAATATGTATTCGAGTGAACAAAATCACCCCAATATAAAAACACATCAGAGGCTAAAAATTCCTTTGCATCCTTGATAATATTTTTGTATGTGAACGGCTACTCCTGAGCAGAGTATTGCCTTTCGTCCTTGTCACTGAAAACATAGTAGGACACATTGCAGTCAGGATAATTTTTTTGCATATAGCTAAAGGCCGATAAATCAACCGTGAACATACCTGTGTTGCGGTCAGGCTGGGGAGCACAAATAACGGCAATATTTTTATTTCCATGCGACATAAAATTTTCCTGTAGAACTGATTATTGAAGCCAAAGCCTATGTTAAAGCAAGCAAAGCTATAATATAGTTACTTCGCAAATGCAACAAAATCCATAACAAGCTCTAAAGACAATAGATTATATAGAAAGCAGGCTTTTTGTGGCTTTTTGCCAGTTTTTATAGGCCTTGTTGCTATCCTCGTGAGGGAGTGAAGGCGTGTACGTTTTGGCACAAGACCACGCGCGCGCTACATCATCAAGCCCTTCATAAACCCCCGCGCCAATACCCGCCATATAAGCAACCCCCAGCGCCGTGGTTTCTGTTACCTTTGGCACATCCACGTTAATCTGAAGCTGATCTGACAAGAACTGACACATAAAGCTGTTATTCGCCAAGCCGCCATCTATACGCATGGAATGCACACCCTGCCCCGCATCTGCGGCTAAGGCGGACATTAAATCCCGCGTCTGGTAAGCTTGCGCTTCCAGTGCCGCACGGACTATGTGCGCGGGTTTTGTACCACGGGACAACCCGCATATCATGCCCCGCACATCTGGACGCCAGTACGGCGCACCAAGCCCTGTAAAAGCCGGCACAAAATAAACCCCGTCTGAATCCACAACCGACTGCGCCATGGTTTGCGTGTCTGATGATTTGGCAAACAGATGAAGTTCATCACGCAGCCATTGTATGGCCGCACCTGCCACAAAAATAGCGCCTTCCATAGCATATGTGGTCTGACCGTTGATGCGAAAGCCGATGGTTGTTAAAAGGCGGTTTTGGGAAGTTTTGAATTGCGGCCCTATATTCATCAACGCAAAGCACCCCGTACCGTAGGTTGATTTGACCATACCCTTTTGAAAACAAGCCTGCCCGAACAAGGCCGCCTGCTGATCCCCCGCCATGGCTGTTATCAGAATTTCCTGCCCCAGAATATTTTTATCTGTTACACCAAAAGAAAAAATATTGTCTTGCACACACGGCAAAATATTTTTTGGAATATCAAAAAGCGAGAGCAGCTCTTCATCCCACTTGTTTTCCACGATGTTAAATAACATTGTGCGTGAGGCATTCGTAGCATCTGTGGCATGCACTTTTCCATCCGTTAAATGCCAGAGCAAAAAGCAATCTACCGTACCAAAAGCCACGTCACCCTTGGCTGCCAAGGTGCGCGCGCCTTCCACATTGTCCAAAATCCACTTAATCTTGGTGGCAGAAAAGTATGGGTCCAGCAACAGACCTGTCTTTTGCACAATGGCTTTTTCATGTCCTTGAGCGCGAAGATCTGCACAATAATCCATAGTCCGTCTGTCCTGCCAGACGATGGCATTATAAAGCGGCTTTCCTGTTTTTGTGTTCCAGACTATGGTTGTTTCGCGTTGATTGGTGATGCCTATGGCGGCTATGTTGCTCACCAGCTTTGGATGATCTTGCAAAAGAGATTTCAGGCACCAAAGAGTATCATTCCATATATCTCCCGCGTTTTGTTCCACCCAGCCATTGTGGGGCGTGTGTAAAGCCAGTTCTTTTTGCGAAAGACCCAAAACATCCCCGGCATTGGAGAACAGCACGGCGCGTGAGCTTGTGGTGCCCTGATCGATGGATAAAATAACACGGTCATTCATGGTCATTGAGCAAAGGCCTTTTGGATAAAATCAGGCATGGCCGCTTCGAGCGCGAGTTTATGCTTTTTCTCCAGATGCAGGCCCAGCTTTGTCCGCCGCCATAAAATATCTTCTGCCGTTTTTGAAAATTCATAACGGATGAGATAAAGAATTTCTACCTCATATAACAGGTCACCAAAATCTCGTCCCATATCACGCAAAGACAAACACCCTTCCAGCATCATATCCATGCGCGTGCCATAAGACCTTGCAAGACGAATAAGTAGCGGCTGTGAAAGGAAAGTATATTTTTGTGCCTGCATATCATGAAACTTTTGAACATCTCCGCCTTCAATATCACCACCAGGGAGCGGCGATTTGGCAGTCCAGTTGGCATTCACCTGCGCCCCTGTAATTTTATCAACCGCGTGGCGCGCAAGGACACGATATGTTGTAAGCTTGCCGCCAAACACTGACAAAATGGGTGCGCCAGAGGATACATCCAGCTCCAGATGATAATCGCGGGTGATTTTTTGGGCCTGCCCTGCCCCGTCATCAAACAATGCGCGAACGCCGCTATATGTCCTGAAGATAGAATCTGGCGACACAGGCTCTTCAAAAAAACGATTGATAGCATCACACAGATACTGCCTTTCGTCCTCATCAATCACGGGCATCATCGCATCCCCTTCAAAGGGAACATCCGTGGTGCCCACAAGCGTAAAATCTGTTTCATAGGGGATGGCAAAGACAATACGTTTATCGGGTTGTTGCAATAAATACGCCTGCTCTCCTTCAAAAATTTTGGGTATGATAATGTGGCTTCCCTTCACCAGTCGCACATGGGGCGTGCTGTTATGCGCCAGCAAGGATGAATCCAGAATGCTGCGCACCCATGGTCCCGCCGCATTGACGACC
>CAUJHK010000031.1 GCA_963204715.1 Pseudomonadota bacterium
TTAATAGGAATACTTAAGTCCTGTTTAGCGAAAAGAGAAAAGCATGTTTATCCAGACTGAAAATACACCCAATCCCGCCACCATAAAATTTATTCCTGGGGTGAAGGTCATGCCCTCTGGTGTGGCGGAATTTGAAAGCAATGAGCAGGCGCAAGCTTCTCCGCTCGCCCAGCGTATCTTTGAGATTAAAGGTGTGCAGAGCGTGTTTTTTGGTCATGATTTTATAGCCGTCACCAAGACAGATGCTGTGGAGTGGCCCAATATTAAAGCACCAATTCTTTCGGTGGTAATGCAACACTTCTCTATGGGGGAGCCTTTGTTTTTTGAAGGCCGCGAAGACGGGGATAAAAATGATGACCTTCTTGATGAGATATCAAAGCAGATTAAGGAGTTGATAGATACACGCGTGCGCCCTGCGGTGGCGCAAGATGGAGGCGATATTGTTTTTGAAAAATTTGACAAAGGAATTGTCTTTTTAAAAATGCGCGGTGCGTGTTCAGGATGCCCCAGCTCTACAATCACTTTGAAAAATGGTGTTGAGAATATGCTCCGTCATTATGTTCCCGAGGTTTTGGAAGTCCGCCAGACGATGGAGTGAGGCTACTCTGCGCTTGGCGTGGGGTATAGGGTTGAAAGGCTTTGCTCGCCATTCTGATCGTCTTGCGTGTCATGGGATGTTAGCATCAGTCCGAACCAACGCCAACGTGTGTCATCACCATTGCCTTGCTCCACAGGTAGTGTGCAGTTTATCCTGACTTTTTGGGTTGGCGGTGTTTTAAATCTTATTTCAACGCGGTTGTTGATGGTGTCTATAACAGGTTTTTCAGGGGACGATGAAAAACAATCCAGCGCTTTTATAAAAGGCAAAAAATCTTTTTTCAAAGTAAAGCCTATGGATTTTTTTAAAAAGCCGTCCTCCGGAGCAATGTCCGATACGGGAAGAGGGAGGGCATTGGCCGTCATAACAAAGCGGTCCATATCTCCAAAAGATTCTGTCAGGGTAAATCTGGGAATGGCAAACAGGTCGCCCTCGTTATGGGCCACGCCAGATTGCTGGCCGAATGCGGCTAAAAAGCCCATATCTTTGACAATTTTTTGATATGATTTTGAATATTCGCCAAAGGGATAAGCAAAAAAAGCAGGGCTTTCATCCGTTTCTTTTCGAATGTCAGCAAGAGAGTTGTTAATCTGCCGTTTTATATCGGCATCAGCCATGCTGGATAAACGTGCGTATGATGATGGTTGAAGTCCGAAGTCAACAAGGCCTGTTCGCTTTAACGCTCTGATATCATCCCATGACAATGTCGCGCCAGTTTGGGAAATCTTTCCCGATGGAATAAAAACAGTAAAAGGAATTTTGTGCTGAATTAAAATCGGCGCTGCATAGGTTACAATAGATTTGTCGGCGCCATCAAACGTAATGGCGATCGTTCTGTCAGGCAATTTTTGATTATTTTTAAAGGCTTCTATAATGTTTTTCAAGGGCAGAATGTGATATCCGCCACTGGTAAGCTCATCAATATGGTTTGAAAATTGCTGAGGGGTTACTAGCCTTGCGTCTTCATAATTATCACCCACACCAAAATAATTGTAGATAACAGCATATCTTTGGTCATAGTCGTTTTGTGCCCAAGCTGACGCAGGGGCAGCAAAGAGCAGAGCGGCGGTAACGCAAAGGCTGAAAAAGAAGGGTTTGGTCTTGAACATGGGTAATGGATTAGCTTATTTAAGACGTGAAAGCCACGAAAATGCGGTGCTATTGATAAAGGCCTTTTTTGATGTATTTAAGGGGGGAGAAAAATCAACATAGGGAAAATATTATGACTAGAAATGTAAAATTATCACAAGACGCTTTGGAAAACCTTTTCCTCGAAGCCAGAACCTATAATTCATGGCAGGACAAGGATGTCGGTGATGAGCTTCTGGTTCAAATCTTTGATCTGATGAAAATGGCACCGACCAGCGCAAACTGTTCTCCCATGCGCACGGTATTTGTGAAATCCAAAGAGCAAAAAGAAATTTTAAAACCGCTTTTAGACAAGGGCAACGTAGACAAAACCATGTCTGCCCCCGTCACAGCCATATTCGCCTATGATAGAAAATTTTATGAACATCTTCCAAAATTGTTTCCGCACGTTGATGCCAAAAGCTGGTTTGAGGGCAATGATAAAAAAATTGAAGAAACCATGTGGAGAAACGGCACGCTTCAGGCGGGTTACTTTATTTTGGCGGCGCGCGCCTTGGGGCTTGATTGCGGGCCGATGTCGGGTTTCAACAGCGCTAAAGTCAAACAAGCTTTTTTTCCAAATCTTGATGGTGATGTAAATTTTATGTGCAACCTTGGTTATGGTGATGGGAAAACACTTTTCCCTCGCTCACCACGTTTTGATTTTGCGGATGTAAACAAAATTGTCTGAAGATTTTTCAACACCCGTTCTGGCGCTAGATACATCGCTTGCTGGTTGCGTTGTGGGGGTGATGTTGCCAAAAGAAGAAGCTTTTTTTCAAAAAACCTTGAAAACAGACCGTGATCAGGCCGCAAAGCTTGTCCCCATAATCGAGGACGTTCTGAAAGAGGCGGGAATTTCTTTCAAAGATCTTGGTTTGATTGTCACAACAAAAGGGCCTGGGTCTTTTACGGGTTTGCGTATAGGTATGACAACGGCAAAAACATTAGGGCTTTCTTTGAATATTCCTGTGCAGGGTATCGACACACTTTGCGTCATGATAAAAAGTTGTGGGCAGGCAGATGAGTCATCGGGCTATCTCTGCGTTCTTGAAACCAAACGAGCTGATTTTTACGCAGGTTTTGCGGACAAGGATATGGGGCGCGAGGGTGCCTCTTTTTCAGGAAGCCGAGAGGAAATTCTAAAGCAGTGTGAGGGGCAAAAGCTTCACCTGTGCGGCGATGCCACAGACAGGTTTTTGGCAGGGGGGGATGAAGGGTTTTTTATGTCAGTCACAAAGCGTGATTTGCTCTGTCCTTTGGCTCTTTGCAAGCTTGGTGTGGCTGAATATCTTGCCCAAGGCAATGGCCATGAAACGCTTGAACCGCTTTATCTGCGGGGGGCTGATGTATCGCAATCCAAAAAACCACAGCGGGAAATTAAAGATTTTATACAATCTTAAGTATTCGTGTTGTATAAACATAAAACACTTGAAATAAACAGGGTTTGGTTTAACTCTATAGCAAAGTAACAATAAGGGAACTTTATTATGGCTGAGCAAACAACACATTCAGATTTACTGGCTCTGACAACCGAAATTGTGTCCGCTCATGTGTCCAATAATATTGTCCCACAGAATGAGTTATCAGGCCTTATTGACACGGTGTTTAGAACTTTGGCCAGCCTTGGCGGTCATTCCCCCATGACGGCGGACAGGCCGCAGCCCGTTGTGCCCATAAAAAAATCTATAACCCCTGAGTATATTGTGTGCTTGGAAGACGGGAAGAAATTAAAGATGCTCAAGCGCCACTTAAAAACGGCTTATGATATGTCGCCTGAAGAATATCGTGAGCGCTGGGGCTTGCCAGCAGATTATCCCATGGTGGCTCCCAACTACGCAAAGCAGCGTAGCCGTCTGGCCAAGGACATAGGTCTTGGCACCAAAAGCAAACCTAAAAAATAAAGTCTGGATGACCTAGCTTTTAGAGAGTTCTTTGCTGCGGGCTGCGGCATGCTCTATGGTTTGGGTTAAAATATCTTGCAGCCTCCCATCCATAAGGACGGACAAGCCTGCGGCGGTTGTGCCGTTGGGGCTTGTGACATTTTGGCGTAAAACATGTGCGGGGGTAGAACTTTGCGCATCAGCCAACGCGGCGGCACCGATAATGGTCTGGCGGGCGAGCGTCATAGAAAACTCTGCCTCAAGACCAGCGTTTTCTCCTGCCTTTGCCAAAGCTTCTGTCAGGTAAAAAACATAGGCAGGCCCGCTTCCAGACAGGGCCGTGATCGCGTCCATGTCTGCGTCGTCTTTTGTCCATAAAAAATGTCCCATGGCCAAAAGCAAAGATTCTACCATCTGTTTTTGGGAAGGCTTCAAGGCAAGGTTTTCAACGGCCACGCTCATCCCCTTGCCTATGGCGGCAGGGGTGTTTGGCATGGCGCGGACAAGGGGGTTTTGCTCGCGGAATTTTTTAGACAAGTCTTTCGTGGTTTTGCCAGCAAGAATAGAAAGGATGGGAAGCTCACGCGGCAGAGCGCCTTCTTTGCCATCCAAAAAACTGTTTAGCGTTTGGGGTTTTATGGCCAGAACCAGAACATCCCACGTTGCCGCTTTTTCTAAAAACGCCTCTTCGGTTTTCAGGACAGAATCTTCCGCGCAGAAGGGGTCATAAATATCAATCGTTTTGATAAGGCCAGCCTTTTGCCATGATAAAACCATGGAGGCTCCCATCTTGCCGTATCCAGCAAGCCCTATTTTAAAAGGGGTAACGGGCGCGCCTTGGGGCAAGGCGTTGGTCATGACACTCCAGCCACTTGCATGGCTGCAAGGGACAGGTCGGCATCATTGGCAGGTGTGCTTCGCGAAAGCAATTCGAAAACGGGGTAAAATCGTTCACACTCCGCCAGTGCAATATCCACAAGGTCTTCAAGATGCTCCGCGCCTGATGTGTGGGTCATGCCCCGAAACAAGGTCGTATGGCGGAAGCATGGAATGTCAGAGCCTTCGCGCAAATCAAAATGTCCCAGCCAAAGGCCAGCATTGATGGATGACATGGTTTTTTTTACATCATCCAGCGCGTTGCGATGGATATCAAGGTCATACTGGCACACAAAGGTCATGGCGCTGTATTGTTCTTGCCATTGAAAAAAGAGTTTGTATTCGCCCATTTTGCCCGTGATCTGAACAATCAGCTCATCTTCCGTCATGCGGTCAAACACCCATTCATTGGCGTAGAGAATCTCTTCCACGCTATCAAGCGGGTTGCTGACATCTTCAAAAATATCAATTTGCTCTGATGTCTGGCTCATTATTTCTTCTTCGCTGGCTTTTTCTTGGTCGCTTTTGTGGCCACTTTCTTAGGGGCGGGGGCTTTTTTGCCGCCGCTCAGGGCTTCCAGCTTTTTTTGCAGCTCTTTGACCTGCGCTTCAAGGCGGTCAAAATCTTCACGTGGCACCAAATCCATGCGGTTTGCCATCTCGTCAAAACGGGCTTTGACGTCGTTCATAATCTGCTCGCGCACACCTGAAAACAAGTGCATGGCACCGCCCGCCATGCGGCTTAAATCGTCGAAAATTTTGGGGTCTGGTTTTATCATTGTGATTCCCGTCAATCAATGTGGCTTATTGGTTAGCATTCCCTTGATTTGCCTTGCAACACAGCAAAGCGGTTTCTTGGAACATATCCACTGCGGATTTTTGTGAGTTTTTGGCCAGTTTAAGGATGGGCTATGGATTGTTAAGGATTTGTGACGTAAAATAATAAAAAGCATGAGGGTTTGAAAATGATTATTGTCACAGGTGGCGCAGGGTTTATAGGGTCTAATCTGGTTGCAGGGCTAGAGACTCATGGCCTTTCCAACATAGTGGTTTGCGATGTTCTAGGGAGCGGGGATAAGTGGCGCAACATTGCCAAGCGCGAAATCCGTGATGTGGTTCACCCCGACAGGCTGTTTGACTATATGAACAACCATGCTGACGAGATTGAAATGGTCTACCACATAGGTGCCATATCATCGACCACGGAAACCGATGCTGACTTGATTATTGATACCAATTTTGTGTTGTCGCGCAGGGTGTGGAAATGGTGCTGGAAGCACAACAAGCGCCTTGTCTATGCGTCTTCTGCCGCAACCTATGGTGATGGAAAGCACGGCTTTAAGGATGATGAGTCTATTGATGGCTTGAAGCATTTGATGCCGTTAAACCCTTATGGCTGGTCAAAGCATGTGTTTGACCGCCGCATAGCGCGCGTTGTCGAAACAAAGTCTGAGCCTTTGCCAGCGCAGTGGGCAGGCTTGAAGTTTTTTAATGCTTATGGCCCCAATGAATACCATAAGGCTGACCAGATGAGCGTGGTCTGCAAACTCTACCCTCAGGTAATGGCAGGCGCGGCGGCACGCTTGTTCAAGTCCCATCACCCTGATTATGAAGATGGTGGCCAGCTGCGTGATTTTGTGTGGGTCGGCGATATTGTGGATGTCATGGTCTGGCTTTATGATCATCCTGAAATAAACGGCCTGTTTAATGTGGGGTCTGGCAAGGCTCGCTCGTTTAAAGATTTGGCAGAAAGCACGTTCAAGGCTTCTGGAAAGCAGCCTAAAATACATTACATGGATATGCCTGAATCTTTGCGCGAGAAATATCAGTATTATACGCAAGCGGACATGGCGAAGTTAAAGGCGGCGGGATATTCAAAACCTTTTACAGAGCTTGAAGATGGCGTTGAAAAATACGTGAAGGACTATCTGTCCAAATCCGATCCCTACAGATAGGGCATGTAGCAGGGTGACAAATGTCATGTTTGCCCTTATAGTCCTGCCCCATGGCATTACAATTTCCGAACTTTGACCCCGTAGCCATAGCGCTGGGGCCTCTTCAAATCCGATGGTACGCGCTGGGTTATCTAGCGGGGTTTTTGCTCGGCTGGGTCTATGCGCGCTGGATAGTAAAGCGCGATGAACCCTTTGGTTTGCGCCCCAACCGTCTGGATGTGGATGATTATCTGCCCTTTGCCGTCATGGGTGTTATTCTGGGCGGACGGTTTGGCTATGTTTTGTTTTATCAGCCCGCTTATTATTTTTCTCATCCATTTGAAATTTTGCAGGTCTGGAATGGCGGCATGTCCTTTCATGGTGGTGTTCTGGGTGTTGTTATCTCGGTCATAAGTTACGCACTCTTGAAAAAAATCCCTGTGTTTCGTCTGGCGGACTTGTTCGCCGTGTGCTGCACCTTTGGCCTGTTCTTTGGGCGTATTGCCAATTTTGTAAATGGTGAGCTTTTTGGCCGCACAACAGATGTGCCGTGGGGCATTGTTTTCCCTGGTGGCGGGGATTTACCACGCCACCCCAGCCAGCTCTATGAAGCAGGGCTTGAGGGGCTTTTGCTTTTTACTATCCTGAGCGCGCTTATTTTGAATGAAAGAATCCGCAGCAGGCCAGGCATTGTCGCAGGAGCCTTTTTGGCGGGGTACGGCCTTTGCCGCATGTTTGTCGAAAACTTCCGTGAGCCTGATTCTTACTTGGGGTTTTTAACTCTCGGGCTGACCATGGGGCAGCTTCTTTGCATTCCCATGCTTTTAATTGGCGCGGGTTTTATAACCATGGCGGTGCGAAAGCGCCGTGCCTAATCTCCTTGAAAACATTATCAAGAACAAAATCCGCACGCAGGGCACGATAACCATTGCCGACTATATGGAGCTTTGCCTTGGCCACCCCCAATACGGCTATTACATGACCCGTGATCCGTTCGGGGCAAAGGGGGATTTTATCACCGCGCCAGAAGTGTCCCAAATGTTCGGGGAGATGATAGGGCTGTGGCTGGCCGACCTGTGGATGAAAATGGGCAGTCCGTCTGAATTTATCCTTCTGGAATGTGGCCCTGGTCGCGGCACGCTGATGGAGGACATTTTACGCACAACCAAAGGGCTTGCAGGCTTTCATCAGGCTAAAAAATTATATCTGATGGAGATGTCGCCAACCCTAAAAGCAATCCAAAAACAAAAATTAAATATATACGAACCGACCTGGATTGATGACTTAAACGCGCTCCCAGCAAGAGTTCCACTGCTTTTGGTGGCAAATGAATTTTTGGACGCTTTACCCATTCACCAGCTTGTCAAAACAGGACAGGAATGGATGGAAAAGCGCATTGAATTAAAGGACGATGCGTTTCACTTTGTGTATAAACCCGTGGATAAAAGGTTGAAAAGCTGTGTACCAAAGAAAATTTGGGAGTCGCAGACTGATGGCGTTTTTGAGGCATCGCTCATCTTAAACCAATACATTAAGTCTGTGGATATTTTGTTGAAAAAACAAAATGGTGTGGCGTTGTTTGTAGATTACGGACATCCCGAAACAGCGATGGGAGATACCCTCCAAACCATGCGTTCACACCGTTTCGTAAACCTATTCGATACGCCTGGACACAGTGACATAACAGCCCATGTTGATTTTGAAAATATAGCCATGCAGGCATGGGCGGATGAATTGATTGTCCACGGCCCCACAACGCAAAAGTCATTTTTGACAGGCCTTGGTATTGATGTGCGCGCAGAGCGATTGATGATGGGGGCAGATGACACCCAAAAAGAGAGTTTGCGAAGCGGTCTGAATCGTCTTATCGATACGGATCAGATGGGAAGTTTATTCAAGGTTATGGCACTATGCCCTGACCCGAATTTGAAACTGGAGGGGTTTGATGAAAGTCTTTAAAGAAGATGGTTTTGCCAAGGCCTGTGGCGCAATCATATCCTATGGTTTTTATGGCCGCACGGGTGGAGTAAGCACAGGGCTGTACACATCACTAAATTGCGGTACAGGGTCGCAAGACAATCAAAATCACGTTGCACAAAACCGCAGCATCATTGCAAAAAATCTGGGTGTTGCGGATGACAATATTTCAACAGTGTGGCAATGTCATTCAGCAACATGTTTATCAATAAAATCGGATGTTTCTCAAGGCGAAGACAGACCAAGGGCCGATGCGCTGGTCACGGATGTTGCAGGCCTTGCGATAGGGGTGTTGACGGCCGATTGCGGGCCTGTCCTTTTTAGGGGAGAAAAACCGTCAGGCGCACCTGTGGTCGGCGCCGCGCATGCGGGTTGGGGCGGCGCTCTGGGCGGTGTTTTAGAAGACACGGTTTCAAAAATGCAAACCCTTGGCGCAGGTGTAGAAACCATCACGGCGTGTGTCGGACCTTGTATCATGCAGGCCTCGTACGAAGTCATGGATGATTTTATGCGACCGTTTGTGATGAAGCATGAAGAGGCCGAAAGGTTCTTTATGGTGGGGCAAAAAGAGGGTCGCCTTATGTTTGATTTGCCAGGATACATAGCGTTTCGTTTGTCCGCATGCGGGGTCAAAACCGTGCGTTTGATGGGCGTGGATACGTATAGGGATGAACAAAATTGTTTCAGCTACCGCCGCGCCACCCATAGGGGTGAGGGTAGTTATGGCCGTCAAATGTCATGTATTGTGATTAACCCGTAGAATCAGGTTGATTTTACCCCGTCGGATTTTTTATAGTCCAATCACATCAATTCTTCATTTTACGGAAAAAAACACGAATGATCATCATCGGCGGTAACTCCAATAGACCCTTGGCAGACGCTATCTCCTCATACCTTGGCGTGCCTGTTGCAAAAGCAGGCATCCGCCGCTTTTCAGACATGGAAGTGTTTGTAGAGATCATGGACAATATCCGCGGTGAGGATGTCTTTGTGGTGCAGTCCACATCATACCCCGCCAACGATAACTTGATGGAGCTTTTGATTACGATTGATGCGTTAAAGCGCAGCTCGGCCCGCAGGATTACGGCCGTTATCCCTTATTTTGGCTATGCCCGCCAAGACAGAAAGACAGGCGGACGCACGCCAATCTCCGCCAAGCTTGTGGCCAATATGATAACGGCGGCAGGGGCGGATAGGGTTTTGACTCTGGAACTGCACGCAGGCCAGATTCAGGGCTTTTTTGATATTCCTACGGACAATTTGATTGTCGCCCCCATATTCCTGCCACACATGGAAAAGCAGTTTAAACCAGAAGAAACCGTGATGGTTTCGCCCGATGTGGGCGGGGTTGTCCGAGCCCGCGCCATGGCCAAGAAGATGAACACTGACCTTGCCATTATCGATAAGCGCCGCGAAAAAGCGGGCGTTTCTGAGGTTATGAACATCATCGGCGAGGTCGATGGTAAACATTGTATTCTGGTGGATGACATTGTCGATTCTGCGGGCACATTGTGTAACGCCGCTGTGGCGCTTAAAAATGCGGGTGCCAAATCCATCCATGCCTATATCGTTCATGGGGTGTTGTCGGGCGGCGCGGTGGCTCGCGTGGCCTCCAGCCCCTTGGAAAAGCTGGTGATTACCGATTCTATCGCGGCGACAGAAGCTGTGCGCATGTCCCCGAACATTGAACAGTTAAGCATTGCCACACTTATGGGCGAGGCCATGAAGCGGATTAGCGAAGAACGCTCAATTTCCGCGCTTTTTAGCTGATTTTAAAGGCTATAAAGGCCGTTTTTATCGCCGCCGCCTTGAAAATCAACAAAACCCTTGCATTCCTGCGCCTTTTCTTGTTAATTGCGCCTGCGTGACCAGCACCCCTGGAGGCTGGCACTAACCATTTGATAGAAAAGGAACTAAACCATGACAAAGCATTACGCACTGTCAGCGGAGCAACGTGATCGGGCCGGAAAAGGGGTCGCCCGTGCATTACGCCGCGATAAGAAAATCCCTGGGGTCGTTTATGGCGACTCAAAAGAGCCTGAATCCATCGTTCTTCCCTTGAAAGAAGTAACACTGGAATATTTGAAAGGCCACATGTTCACAAACTTGTGTGATTTGGAAGTAAACGGTAAAAAGCATCTTGTGCTGGCGCGTGACATTCAAATCCATCCCGTGAATGATTTTGTTCTGCACGTAGATTTCTTGCGCGTAACACCAAAAACAACCATTACGGTTCATGTGCCTGTTCACTTCCTAAATGAAGAAACATGCCCAGGATTAAAAGCAAAAGGATCTTTGACCATTGTCCGCCACGATCTTGAGCTGGTGTGTCTGGCAACAAACATTCCTGAAGGCGTCGAGATTGATTTGACACCATTCAACATTGGCGATGCCATTAAAATCAGCGATGTAAAACTTCCCAATGGTGTGAAGCCAGCGGTTACAAACCGTGATTTCACAATTGCGACAATTGCTGCTCCTCGTCTGCTTCTGGAAGAAGAAGATGCGAAGAATGCTGAAAAAGCGGCTGTTGATGCTGAAAAAGCTGAAACAGAAGCTGCGGAAGCTGCCAAGGCAGAGCCTGCAAAAGCGGATGCCGCGAAGAAGTAATTATTTAAAGGAAGCGGGAGAGTTTTATGTTTTCCCGCTTCTTTTCTATTTTTTTAAATCGCACCCCATCGCAGGACGTAACCAACATGTGGATTTTGGTTGGCCTCGGCAACCCGGGCAAAGAATATAAAGACAATCGACACAATATCGGTTTTATGGTGATTGATGAAATCGCCCGTGAATATGGCTTGCCTGCGTTTCGCGCGAAGTTTGAAGGCGAGATAACCGAAGGCCGTATTGGCGAAGAAAAAGTTGTTTTGGTAAAGCCACAAACCTTTATGAACTTGTCTGGTGAGTGTGTGCAAAAAATTGTGCGGTTTTATAAAGTGACACCGAACCGTATTATCGCCATCCATGATGAGCTTGATCTGGTCGCAGGGAAAATGCGCGTGAAAAAAGGTGGCGGCGCGGCGGGGCATAACGGCCTGAAATCTATGGATCAACATTTGAATTCCCAAGATTACTGGCGCGTGCGTATGGGCATTGGTCATCCGGGGGATAAAGAGCGTGTGACAGGGCATGTTTTGGGTGATTTTTCAAAGGAAGAAGAAAAATGGTTGCCGGAATGGATTGATGCTTGCGCCAAAAATGTTGGTTTAATTTTATCTGGTAAGCCAGAAGATTACATGACAAAAGTAGCGGCGGATTTTAAACACTGAATCATCGGCTCTGCACTCGCATGGCGAGTGGATGACGACGATGGGATTTAAAAGGAACATAAAATGGGTTTTAATTGTGGAATTGTGGGTTTACCAAACGTTGGAAAATCAACACTGGCGAACGCTTTGTCGGGAACGCAAGCGGCGCAGGCGGCGAACTATCCGTTTTGCACGATTGAACCAAACACATCTTTGGTGGCTGTGCCTGATGCACGCCTTGATAAAATCGCCGCTATTGGCAAGTCGCAAAAAATCATCCCTGCACAAATTGAATTTGTGGACATTGCGGGGCTTGTGAAGGGCGCGAGCAAGGGGGAAGGGCTGGGCAACCAGTTTCTGGCCAACATTCGTGAAACCGATGCTATTATTCACGTTGTGCGCTGCTTTGAAAACGCGGACATCACTCACGTCGAAGGATCGGTTGATCCGTTGCGGGATGCAGACATTATTGATACGGAACTGATGTTGTCTGATTTGGAGTCTGTGACCAAACAGGTTGATGGTCTTGCCAAAAAATTAAAATCAAATGACAAAGAGATTCTTGGTCAACACGCATTCGCAACCAAAGTGAAAATGGCGCTTGAGGCTGGAAAACCTGCCCGCACAGTTGTACCATCGGACGCCGATGAACAAAGATTTATGAAGCTTTTGCAGATGATGACATCAAAACCAATTATGTATGTCTGTAACGTCAGCGAAGAAGATGCCGCCACGGGCAATGAATGGACAAAACAGGTGGAAGCAATGGCCGCCGCACAAGGTGCAGGGGTTGTTGTCATCAGCGCCGCGATTGAGGCCGAGATTGCCCAGCTTGAAACCGTTGAGGAGAAAAAAGAATTTTTTGACACGATTGGTCTGGAAGAGCCAGGTTTGAATAAAATCATCCGCGCTGGCTTTGGTATTTTGGGACTTCAAACATACTTTACCGTTGGCCCAAAAGAAGCGCGCGCATGGACGGTGCGCAAAGGCGCAAAAGGGCCAGAAGCCGCAGGCGTCATCCACTCAGATTTCGAAAAAGGATATATCCGCGCCGAAGTCATGGGGTACGATGATTATGTGACCTTGGGCAGCGAACAGGCCGTGAAAGAAGCAGGCAAGTTCAAATCAGAAGGCAAAGACTACATCGTCAAAGACGGCGATATTATTCACTTCTTGTTTAATGTTTAGTCGCTAGGCTGCGACGGAAACCTTCCCACGTACAAGGCTCTCATACGCGCTGCGCAACTGCTTCGTCACTGCGCCGACCTTGAATTCCACATCGTCAATCTTGCCCACGGCAGTCACTTCGGCGGCGGTGCCGGTTAAGAACACTTCATCGGCTTTTTTAAGCTCCTCTGGTGTAATCCGCGCTTCTTCAATGGGGAGTTTTAAATCCTTGGCCAGTTGAATAACCGTCTGGCGAGTCAGGCCATTCAAGAAACAATCTGGAATAGGGGTCTTTATTGCGCCATCTTTTATGACGAAAATATTCGCGCCCGTGGCTTCGGCGACAAGGCCGCGATAATCAAGCATCAATGCGTCCGTATATCCCGCTTTTTCCGCAGCATGTTTGGCCATGGTGTGTGTGGCGTAAAGGCATGATGCTTTGGAGGCCACAGGGGCGGTATCAGGCATGGGCGCGCGCCAATGCGCGGTTTGAAGAGAAATCCCTTTTTCACGCATCTCTGGTGAGAAATAGGACGGCCACTCCCAGCACGCAATCGCAACATGGGTTTGGGAGGCTTGCGCCGAAATACCCATTTGTTCAGAACCGCGCCACGCAACGGGGCGAATATACGCATCTTTTAAACCATTGGCCGCCAGAATTTCTTCTTTGGCGGCGTTGATTTGCTCAATGCTCATATCAATCGGGTTCATGCCAATAAGCTCTGCCGAACGTTTCAGGCGCGCCGAATGTTCATCTGATTTAAAAATATTGCCCGAATAGCAACGCTCCCCCTCAAACACCGCCGAGGCGTAATGAAGCCCATGGGTAAGGACATGCACATTGGCTTCGCGCCAAGGCATCACTTTGCCGTCCATCCAAATATATCCGTCGCGGTCGTTGAAGGCTTTTGCTGTCATGGGTTATTACTCTTCTTATTGTTAAGGTTATGTATTTTTTGACAAAAATGACTAAAATGCAAGGGCTAACGGCGGATATTATTGCAGCAATGCAGCATTCCTGATAGGTGTTTTCAATGACTTTGAACGCAAAACCTAAGGATTACAGCACTCTCCCCCATATTCTGGTGGTGGATGATGATGACCGCATTCGTTCTCTTGTGTCCAAATTTCTAAACGATCATGGCTTTTTGTCCTTTACGGCGGCCAACGCGGACGAGGCGCAAGACATTATGAGTGTTGGTATTTTCGATGCTCTGGTGGTGGATGTTATGATGCCGGGGCGTGATGGAAAAGCCTTCACAAAGGCACTAAGGCAAACATCAGACGTACCCGTTCTTCTTTTGACGGCCATGGGAGAGGTAGAAGACAAAATAGGCGGGCTGTCCTCAGGCGCGGATGATTACCTTACCAAACCGTTTGACCCACGGGAGCTTGTCTTGCGCCTTGAGGCCATTTTGCGAAGACGGCCTATACAAAAGCCAGTTTCCAAAAAATATAAAATCGGCCAGTGGCTGTATGACCCCGCCGTTCCCGAAATTGTAGGGGCGCACGGCTCTGTCAGGCTGACGGATGTTGAAGTGAATTTGCTCAAAGCTTTGATGCGTCGTCCAGATGTTGTTTTAAGCCGTGAAGACCTTGCTGAATTATGCGGCGTGGATGCAGGAGAGCGGACGATAGATGTGCAAGTTACGCGCCTGCGCAAAAAGCTTGAAGAAGACAGCAAAAATCCACGATACCTTCAAACGGTGAGGGGGAAGGGATATTTGCTGCGGGTTCAAGAGGTGGTTGAATGAGATATATTTTCCGCACCGTCATAAAAACCAAAAATTTTATCAAAGATATTCTGCCCAGATCATTGTTTGGCCGCTCTTTGCTGATATTGGTTACGCCCATTTTTTTGGTGCAGATTATAACCACGTTCATCTTTTTTGATCGCCACTGGCAAAAAATGGGTGACAGGCTCGCTTTTTCTGTCGCCAACGAAATATCCTTGATTACAAATCTTGTCGAACAAGATGACAGCAATGAAAATATTCAGCTCATCAAAGAGGAAATGGAGGCACCGCTTGACTTAAAAATTTATTTTAAGCCTGGCGAAAAATTAAACCGCGTGTTCGATGATAAAAGAGCAGGGTTTCAAAACCCCAGCCGCGAAAGCGTGATTGCCCAAAGCCTTGCGCGCGCTTTTGATGTTAGACTGAAAAGGCCCTTTAACATTATTGTTGAGCCTGATGAGAAATGGTTTGAATCACAAGTGCAAACACCCAATGGGGTTTTGAGTGTGGTTATATCCGAGCGCCGCATATTCTCCTCATCAGGTTATGTTGTGCTTTTGTGGATGATGGGATCTTCCATTATATTGGTTGTGATAGCCACGCTTTTTATGCGCAATCAAATTAAGCCAATACGCCGTTTGGCGGTTGCGGCGGAGCGGTTTGGAAAAGGGCGGGATGTTCCTTTTTTCAAAATTGAAGGTGCGCGCGAGGTGCGTCAGGCCGCGCATGCCTTTATGGGTATGAAAGACCGTCTTCACAGACAGATACAACAGCGCACAACCATGCTGGCTGGGGTGTCGCATGATTTACGCACGCCGCTCACCCGTATGAAAT
Source organism: Pseudomonadota bacterium (assembly GCA_963204715.1). Taxonomy (GTDB): domain Bacteria; phylum Pseudomonadota; class Alphaproteobacteria; order Micavibrionales; family Micavibrionaceae; genus Micavibrio_A. Next base: position 15,381 of record CAUJHK010000031.1, read on the forward strand.
TACAGCTCGCCATGATGGAAGAAAATCAGCCAGTCCGTGACCTCAAAGAAGATGTTTCTGACATGGAAAAAATGATTGAGGCGTATTTACAGTTTGCCCGTGGTGAGGGAAGTGAAGAGCCTGTCCGCATGGACATCAAAGAGGTGATTGCACGCGCGGTGGAGCCTTTAAATCGTGATACTCAAAAAGTATTTGTAGGGGACGTCGAACCTGTGTCTTTGCCGCTTCGGCCTGTGGCGTTTGAGCGCTGCCTTGGTAATGTGCTCGGCAATGCCATAAAATACGGCAAGAACGCATGGGTGTCTGTTCAAAGGGTTGGGGATAACATAGAAATCTGCATTGATGATGACGGGGATGGTATTCCTGTTGCGCAATATGATGATGTCTTTAAGCCCTTCTTTCGCGGTGAGGCCTCCAGAAATTTAAAAACAGGTGGTGTGGGGCTTGGCTTGCCGATTGTACAGGATATTGTTCATGCACATGGTGGGCGCGTGTGGTTGGACAAAAGTCCCAAGGGTGGTCTGCGCGTGGTTATTGACCTGCCTGTCTAATAAAGCCTGCCGCCAAGAGGTATGTCTTTGTCGGGGGCTATCAAGGTGACATTTCCTTGTGCGTCGGGGAAACCCAGTACCAACACTTCAGACATGTACTTTCCAATTTGCTTTGGGGGAAAGTTGACGACAGCCGCGACAAGCCTGCCTTTTAAATTTTCGGGGCTATAGTTTTGTGTGACTTGTGCAGATGTTTTTTTGACGCCCATTTCCGCCCCAAAATCAACCCTCAGCTTATAGGCAGGACGTCTGGCTTCAGGAAAATCCTGCACATCGACAATTTTGCCGACGCGTATGTCTATTTTTTCAAAGTCCTCATAAGTGATATGGGTCATCAAAACGCTTTCCTTAAGAAAAAAGCCGCACAATGGCGGCTTTAAAACAGATTTATGCCATGCTACTTGTTGGCAGAGCTTTTTATTTCCGAAATGCTGTCTACAAGGCGGCGATTCAAAACCTCAGCCGTTTCAAACGTGCTTTTGCGCATCATCTCAATCAGCTCTTGTGAGTTTAGCATGGATTTTTCACAGGCTGTTTTCAAAATATCGGCCTGTTTGGAGAATTTGTCCTGTGGTGTGCCTTCCTTCATGGTTTCGCGGGCGAGCGTGGAGTTGTCCTGCACAAACTGGCTCATCATTTCGGCCTGCCTTTGTGCCATAACCTGCCAGCCCTGCATCATCATCTGGTTTGCCTGCATCAGGGCCTGCATATTTTTGCGCTGGGCTTCCATAGCCATTTTCATATCAAAAGGTGCGGCCGGTACAACGCCAGACATCATTTTTTTTAAGTTTTCCTGCGCGTCTTCAAAAAAGCCTTCAGAAGCTTGTTTCTTTTGCATGATGTTGCCCTTTAAATTTTGTTAATGTTCGTTAAAATATGCCTTTTACTGCCAATGGTCAAGCTTTTCAGGCCAAAGACTTTGTGCACATTCTCCAGTGTGTGCAGACGCGCATATTAACCCGATGTTTTACAAGAAAATTATCACATTATTAACCTCTTTTGGGCAAAGTTGTGGGTGGATGTTTTGTACCCTTCAAATCATCGGGAATCCTTGGAATGTCAGACATAGAACTCGATAAAGAAAAAAGAATTGCGAATGTTTTGAAAGATAGCCTTTCAAGCCAAGGTTTTTTTGCGGGTGGTTTTTCTCAAGTCATGGTTCTTTTAAACGGTATTATTCTGACGCTCGCGGCATACGTCACGCTGGGAATCTTTGCTGATAGAATTGTTTTTGAAGACATATCCAGAACATCTTCAAATGTTCTGGATTTTATAAATCACGAGATGGATGATGTTGAAAATGGAATTTTTGCCGCAGGAAACATTATCTTTTTTTCCAATGATTTAGCGCCAGAAAAAATTTCAAAAAATTTTTCCGAGCTTTTTTACTACAAAAAGTTTTTTAAAGACATTTATTGGATGGAGCAGGATACTAGCGGTCGTTATATCGCAAGAAAACTGTATGAAGAAGAGGCTGCACCACAAGGAACAGGCGGTCCTGAAGGTTTGGAAAGACACCAGAATATTTTAAAGGCACTGGCGGCTTTCAATAGTGACGAAACACATGTCCTGACATCTACGGATAGCAAGGATGTGGATGAGCATGAAGTGGTGGTGGGGCGTCGCGTGAAGATGATGGATAACACCTATGATTACATATACGGTATTACATCCTTCCAGAAAATTATTGGCAATGACAGTCAGGCATCAAAATACAACCTTCCTCGCATCGAAGTTTGGGATTCCAGCTATGAAAACAATTACTTTTCGTACAAAAAAAACGATAACATTGGGGCTGACAATGATGGCTCTTTAAGGCTTGAAAACACAACATCATTGGGAGAAAAAAGCTTTCAGATATTATACTGGATTGAGGTGGATGACAGGCAGAATTTTTTGAAAAAAATGCCAATTATCGCTTTGTTTCTTGGCGTGGTTTTGACCATTGTTGGCACATTGTACGTCAGAAGCAACCATGTTCAGTCTAAAAAGCTGGCTAAAATGAACATAGAATTGGCTGAAAAAAACCAAAGAATGAATTTGGAGATTCAGGAAAGAGAAAAGCTTAACCATGCCATCCGAAAGCAGGAAAAAGACAACAGGGCCATCATAGACTCTGTCAGCGATATTATTTTTGAAACCAATACAGAAGGCAAAATTCTTTTCTTGAATGAAACCTGGCAAAAAATCACTGGCTTCACGATTGACAGGTCGCTAGGGCGCAATCTCTTTGACATGCTCTACACACAAGATCAGGCAGAACAAAAGAACAACATGGCTCTTCTGGTGAAGGGGAGAAAACAGTCCTACAGAGCCTTTACAAGGCTTCGCACGGCGGATGGAACATTCCGCTCGGTGGAATTGGCAGTGTCTATGCTAAGACAGGACGAAAAGCGCGAACTGCGTGTTGTTGGCACTATCATGGACGTGGAAGAAAGACGTCGTGCCGAAAGAGCTTTGTCAGAGGCTGAAAAGAAATATCGCGCTATTGTTGAAAACGCGGCGAGCGGAATTTATCAGGTCACGCCCGATGGGCAATATTTAAGTGTCAACCCCGCCATGAACAGGATCTTGGGGTATGAGGCGCATGAAGATGTTTTAAAAGACGTCCACAATGCAAACATTGATGTCTATTACAATCCCCGTGAGCGAGAAAAACAGTTAAGGGATGCTGTTCGCCATGGCGTGTCAAACTTTGAAGCACAAATTAAAAAGAAAGATGGGCGCGTGGTGTGGGTGCAAGAAAGCCTGCGTGCTGTAAAAGACGAAGGGGAGCAGGTTCTTTATTTTGAAGGCAGCATTGAAGATATTACCTTAAGAAAAGAGGCGGAAATTGCCCTGCGCGATGCAAAAGTGGAATCGGATTTGGCGAACAGAGCAAAATCTGAATTCTTGGCGAATATGAGCCATGAGCTCAGAACGCCGTTGAATGCGATTATTGGCTTTTCAGATATTATTCACAGTCAGGCTTTTGGAGAAGTAGGCCGTCCTGAATATCTTGAATACTCCAAGGAAATAAACAATAGCGGCAAAAGACTGCTTGAGGTCATCAATGATATTTTGGATGTGTCCCGTATCGAGGCAGGTGATAGACAGTTAAACGAAGGTATTGTTGATTTGAACAAGATTGTGACATCCAGTCTTGAAATTCTGTCCGCAAAAATTGAACAAAGCTCCCTGACGGTTATGAATTATCTGTCATCAGAAACGCCCAAGGTCATTGGCGAAAGCCATGCTATCAAGCAAATGATGCTAAACCTTTTATCGAACGCAATTAAATTTACGCCAGATTCCGGAAGGCTTTCCATCGCAGCTGAAATGGATGACGATGGGCAGATGAGGTTGTCAGTCACAGACACTGGCATAGGCCTTACGGATGAAGAAGTCGAAATTGCGTTGTCACCGTTTGGTCAGGTGAACACCTCCCTCAGCAAAGATGAGGCAGGAACGGGGCTGGGTTTAACGCTTGTAAAATCTCTTATATCGCTCCATGGCGGTAGCTTTGAGTTGTTCTCGCAAAAGGGAGTTGGGACAACGGCAACCCTGGTGTTCCCCGTAAAGCGCGTTTCACACAACATCGTCAAAGAAAAAGTTTAAGCCGCTGCGCTGTGAATAATCTGCTGCGCTTCGTCTAAGTCCATCTTCAGGGCTGTTTGTGCGATGTCATAGCCAAAGCCAGCGCGTCCCAGAGTTGCGAGTTCTTTTTGCCTGTCTGCGGTGTCATTTTTGCAAAAGGGGCCCAGCCTTTTTTTTCGGGCGCATATCAGGGCGGCAACAAGCTCGCGGTCGTGCGGGCATTCAAGACTGTCATCAAAATCACGGATAGACTGAGCGGCTGTTGAAGATAAAAATCCTTTGGATTGCAGTTTGGCGACAATAGCTTGTTTTGATTGGCCGCGACGGCGCAACGACGTAATCATCCCTTGAAGATAAAGAGAATCGTTTAAAAGACCTATGCGGGAGAAGTTTTCGACGCTTTGTGTTAGAAGTTTTTGGCACTCACCCAAGTCTTGTTCCTTATGGTAATTACAGGATCGTTTGATCTTGCGCATCATCACCCGCTCAAAATGCATGCTGCTGGTAGGAAAGCGTTGCAGGTAAGCCAGCCCCGCATTGTGAAGGTAGGTTTGCGTAATTTTTTTTGGTATTTTTTTGGGTGCAGGCGCAGAGGTGCTATTTACATTGCACTCCATCGGCTTATCTTGGTTTTTCCTATTAATCTTCATTGCCCGTATTCAGGTTGTTTATGTCAGAGCTAGATTTTATACCAAACCAACAAGAGTTCAAACCAAGAACAATTCCTCCCATCAATTTTATAGGCCTAAAAACCCTGATATATAAAGAGGTTGGCCGTTTTATCAATGTTTACACCCAAACTATTGTCGCGCCCGTTGTGACCACGCTTATGTTTTATTCTGTGTTCGCGCTGGCTTTTGGGGGACTGGAAATGAAAATAGGGGATATGTCCTACCTTACATTTTTGGCACCAGGATTGGTTATGATGACCATGGTGCAAAATGCTTTTGCCAACACATCGTCCTCTATTGTGATAGCCAAGGTGCAGGGCAATATTGTTGATGTTTTAATGCCCCCCATTTCTGCAGGCGAGCTGTTCGCAGGCTATATGATTGGCGGCGTTATAAGGGGGCTGGTGGTCGGCTTTGTCTGCGCTTTCGTTATATGGCTGGTGGTTGGTCTTCAGGTTTATTCCCTTATGGCTATATTGGCTTTTGCAGTCCTTGGGAACGCCCTTATGTCGGCCTTGGGGCTGGCTGCGGGCATCTGGTCAGAAAAGTTTGACCACATAGCCGCCGTAACCAATTTTGTTGTAACGCCCATGACGTTTTTATCAGGGACATTTTACTCTGTAGGGCAGCTGCCACCGCTTTGGGCAAAAATAGCGCATTACAACCCGTTTTTTTATATGATTGATGGCTTTCGCTATGGCTTTATAGGTCATGCGGACGGAAACCTGATGATAGGTCTTGCGTTGCTTTTAAGCATAAACATCTTTTTGGGTTTTCTGACCTTACGCATGTTAAAAACAGGCTATAAAATAAAAAGCTAGGTTTGCCGATGGATGAAAACTTTACCATTCCCTTCCAACTGGAATCCTCCCATGTTCGCGGCAGGATTGTAAGGCTCTCTTCCGCCTTGGATGGGATATTGTCCGCGCACAACTACCCCGCCAATATTGAGAAGCTGGTGGCTGAGGTTTGTGTTTTGTCCTCACTGCTGTCCTCCATGCTGAAATATGAGGGCATTTTCACCCTGCAGGCGCAATCGGAAGGCGCTGTCCGCATGCTTGTGTCTGATGTGACATCGAAGGGGGACTTGCGCGCCTGCGCGACCTTTGATGCTGATGCATTTTTAGGTGATGACAAAGAAGTTAAGCCCTCGTCCATGGATCAAGGTTATATGGCTTTTACGGTAGACCAAGGAGTGCATACGGAGCGGTATCAGGGTATTGTTGAACTAAAGCCTGAAGGGCTTGTCGCCAGCGTTCAAAACTATTTTTCCCAGTCAGAACAGATAGCAACAGGGCTTGTTGTGTCTGTGGGGAAGGTTGATGGGGCTTGGCGTGGCTGTGCCATTATGGTGCAAAAGATGCCCGATGAAACGCAAGCCTATAACAAAGACACCGTTCCCAGCGATGTGGAAGATGACTGGCGCCGCGCCATGATATTGCTCAGCAGCGTGAAGGAGGAGGAGATGCTTTCGCCCGATCTGGACGCAAAGGACATTCTCTACAGGCTTTTTCATGAAGAGGGCGTGCGCGTTTACGACCCCCAGCCATTGCAAAAAAACTGTCGTTGTTCTCAAGACAGGGTTTTGGCCGTGTTGTCTGGTATGTCGAAAGAAGATTTGGCAGACATGGTCGTTGATGGCAACATCACCATGACATGTGAATTTTGTAGCAAAAATTATATTTTTAACCCAGACAATATTCAAGAAGGAGCGCATTGATGAAAGCCAAGCTATTACTCTTCGCATCAGTTTTAACATTGGGGGCGTGTGTCGTGGCTCACCCTGAAAGCTCGCCGCAACTAACCTTTGCAAACTACACGCCGCAAACTTTGAATGTGCAATCATCCAGTGTCGCTGAAAGCTTTCAGGGCAAGGTTGTTCAAGGTGATATATCAGGGCAGTTTGTGATGGCGCCCGATGAGGCTGTGCAAAAATATGCCGCCAACAGGTTTAAAAGCGCTAACGCGGCGGACGGAAGCTTTGTTCTGGACATTCAGGACAGCTTTGTAACCATGCGGCAGATTGAACAGCAGAACAAAGTTCTAGAATGGGCGGATGTGGGCAAGGAAGATGAGTACCGCGTGTTTTTGCAGGTGCAAGTTGTTGCTCAACCATCGGGCTTTAAGGGTCGTCAGGCTACGACAATCAAATTTGACAGGACTCTGGTTATGCCATCAAGCGTTACTCTGGCAGAACGTGATATGCGCCAGACCAAGTTTTTGGAAAAGCTTATCTCTGACCTTGATGCCCGCGTGAATGAGGCGTTAGACCAGACACCATCCATCCGCCAATAAAACAAAGTCCATTACAGGCAATAAAAAACGGGGCTTTGAAAGCCCCGTTTTTCGTAATTTAAAGCCGATTATTCGAAAGATATTTCCGCACGGCGGTTCGCAGGCTCGCGCACGTTGTCTGGTGTGGCCACCAGCAACTCGTTCTCGCCACGGCTTTCGACGCGGATAATGTTCGAGGCAACACCACGTGCGGCCAAGGCATCACGCACAGCGTTGGCACGGCGTGAGGACAGCTTGTCGTTATACTCTTGTGTTCCTGACGTATCTGCGTGTCCGACAACATCAATAGAGCTCAAGTTACGCTTCGCAGCTTCTGTTGCAACAGCATCCAGCACGCTCATGGCACCTGGACCAAGGTCGTATTGATCCCAGTCAAAGAAGACGAGATATTTTGCATTTTCAACAGCCATAGGGGCGTTGGGATCAACATTATCAAGCGGGTTTGCGCCAGCTACGTTTTCTGGTGCGGCTGGTGGAACATTTGGCATTTGTCCTTCAAGTTGTGACAGAGCTTCCAAAAATTCTTTCTTGCAGCGGTTGATGTCATCAGGCTGGAAGTTTTCTTCTTGTTGCTCCAGCCAGCAGTCAAAGCGTGCCTGCGCAACGGCAGAAACGTCTGGATAGGCTTCGCGGGCACCCAGATCAAACATGGAGACAAGCCTGGAACGTCCAAGACTTGTTTCTTCCAGATATTCAGGGGCGATGTTCCAGTCGCTCAAAGGCTCTGGCATAACAACGTCACCGCGGGCAGAGGCCAAACCTTTACGGGCAAAGTGCAAAGAGTCCGCATGGTCTGTCTGGCCAAGCTCACTATCGACATAGCTTTTATATTCAGCTGTCAGTTTTTGTGTGAAGGGGCTTCCTACGGGTTGCACTTCACGCAACGCGTCAACCTCGTCAAATTTATTGAAATCGCAAGCGCCAAGGGCTGCAACGCCAGCCACTATCATTAATCCGCGCAATATTCGCATTGAAAACTCCTTAAAATTCTAAAATGATTCATAACCCATAGTTGGGCTTCCTATTTTTTACTACCATATGACGCCCAAAGTAAAGCGATATGACCCCAAAAACCAAAAAAAGACCCAATGTTTCCAATGGTTAATTTTAACACCCCCTGTTTACAACAATCCGCTCATATTGTTGAAAACGTACGTTTTCGATTGGTTGTTAAAGTAGAATCCACTAATTCTTGACATTCATGGGTGGCTGCGTATTATCGCGGCCTACAAAAAGAAATCTCGCCAACCGTGAAATTGCTTAATGCATTGAAATCACTGGCATTAATATAGGGTATCTGAATGATAAAAGCACTACAATCCCGCAAAATCGCGGTCGTCATGTCCAACGGCTTCAACGAATCAGAATTTTTGGCCATCCAAAGAGCCATGATAGACCAAGGGGCCGCTCTTCGCATCGTCAGCATGGACTCAGGTCTTGTAAATGGTTGGGACGGCAAGGGATGGGGACATAATTTTGCAGTGGATGCGCAATTGAACACCGCGCTGGGGATTGATTACGATGCTCTTATCATTCCTGGCGGGCAAAGAAGTATTGATAAATTGAAGCTTACAGCGCACTCCCGCCGCTTCGTCGGCAGCTTTTTGGCGGCCATGAAGCCTGTGATATGCATGGGGGATGCCGTTCAGCTTTTGGCACACACAGATCATCTGTCTGGCAGAACAGTCTCAGGACCTGAAGATAAAAAAGGTGTTGTGGAAGCTTCGGGCGGCACATATTCTGTTGAAGCGGTTGTGATGGATCAGGCTCTTATGACGGGCCTCACCGACGGTGAGAATCTGTTGCCGTTTGTTTCGGCGGCTGTTGATATGGTTGTTGACTTTATGGCGGCCCAAAAACAAGCTGCTTAATTACGGTTTTTACGGGAATTTTCCAGCATGAAGGCAGAAATCCAGGCAGTGGTAGAAGAGATTCATCAGGCTCTTTCCTTGCTAAGGAGGCATCTTTGACTGGGACTCCGCGCTAAAGCAGCTGGAAGCCTTGAACGCTTCTGCCGAAGACCCCTCATTGTGGAATGATCCTGAAAAAGCGCAGGCCGTTATGAAGGATCGCACACGGCTGGAATCCCAGATTTCAAAAATAAAGTCTATTGAAAACGGCGTTACAGATAATGTCGAACTTATCGCCATGGGCGAAGAGGAGGCCGACGAAGCCATTGTTCTGGAAGCAGAAAAATCTCTTCTTAAACTACAACAAGACGTAGCGAAATATCAGCTTGAAAGCCTTTTGTCTGGTGAGGCGGATATGAACGATGCTTACCTTGAGGTAAACGCAGGGGCGGGGGGGACGGAAGCGCAGGACTGGGCGCTTATCCTTCTACGCATGTACACGCGCTGGGCAGAACGGCGCGGCTTTAAGGTTAGCTTGCTGGAAAAGAGTGATGGGGAGGAAGCTGGAATAAAATCCGCGACGATCCGTATAGAGGGTGAACGATCTTATGGATGGCTGAAAACCGAGAGTGGTGTGCACAGGCTTGTCCGTATATCCCCCTTTGATTCAAACGCCAGACGTCACACCAGTTTTGCTTCTGTGGGCGTTACGCCTGTGGTGGATGACAATATAGAAATAGAGATTCTGGACAAAGATTTAAAGGTCGATACGTATCGGTCCTCTGGAGCCGGCGGTCAGCACGTCAATACAACGGACAGTGCTATCCGCATCACACACATTCCCACAGGCGTGATTGTCACTTGCCAGAATGGCCGTTCCCAACACCAGAATAGGGCGGACGCTATGTCTATGCTGAAAGCGCGCTTGTATGAGTTTGAACTTCGAAAGCGCGAAGAGGTTGCCAATGCCGCCCAAAGCCAAAAAACCGAGATTGGCTGGGGGCATCAAATCCGCTCTTACGTGCTTCAGCCCTATCAAATGATCAAGGATTTGCGCACGGGCGCGGAGAATACAAACTCGCAGGCCGTGCTGGATGGGGATATTGATCTGTTTTTGGAGGCATCCTTGTCACACCGCCTTGGTATCAGCGACAAAAAGAAATAAGTGGACGGTGTAGTGGTTTCTTACCTCTTGCTTCCTTTTCGGGGGGGCGTTATGGTTTTTGCTCTTCAGATGTTTTTAAATGTAGGTGCCAAAGCCATGTATTTTGACTGCCCCCCACGAAAAGTAACAAAACTTCTTCTTGCGGCCATGATGAGTGCGGCCTGTGTACTTCCTGCCCACGCGATGGCTCAAAGTAAAGCCGCTCCAGTTTTTATGCCTTCGCGTGCTTGGGATGTAAGTGCAACTGAACTTGTGAATATCCGTGGTCTTGCAGGCACAAAAATGCCGTGTGTGATGTCGAACGAATTTGATAACGGCTTTGTTATGCGTTTGTCAGGCGGGGGGCAAAAGATGCTGGCTATGGCGATAGATTTTCGTCAGGAAGTCTTCGCAAAAGGACATCAGTATAATGGCATGGTCGCGTTGGGTGACAGCTACATCAAACAGGCGCAAGCCACAGCCTTTACATCATCAACTCTTATTTTCAATCTGCGCAGCATGGCAGATTTTTATGCACAAATAGCGCAGCAAAAATCCATGGACATCTCCGTCGATGGAAATGATTTCAGGTTTTCTTTAGAAGGTATAGGCAGCAGTTTTGCCGCGCTTGAATCCTGCTATAATGGTGAAAAAACAAAAACCATTGAACCTCTTGTTGCGGACAAAATGGATACAAGGGCTACTTCTGAGTTAGAATCAGGTGGTTTGAAAATGCCTCCGTCTCTTGCAAAAACACCACTCCCCAGAAGCTTTGATGAAATTATCGCAGGTTCTGATTCCAGCGCGCCACAAGCAACCCTCAAAAAGGATGAAAGCCCTTCTGTAGGTTTAAAAACCATGACGCCTTTGCCAGGGGATGTTCCTTCGTCTTCGTCTGCCGCAAAGTCTTACAGGGCGGATATTCCCGCACGAGTGTCCAGGGAAATAAAAGATGCAAGTACCTCTGAAACCAAAGCGCCTGTTATGAAGGTGGCACCATCAGCCCCAGCAACCACTCCAGACTCAAAAGTCGTGTCTGCGGCGTCTGTCCCCGAGGTTGCTTCCACGCCAAAATCCGCCCCCATTTCCATGCCAACACCAGCCGCCAAATGGACGGCTTTTGCGGGGGAGAGCTTGCGCTCTGTCCTTGCCAGATGGTCTGTTGATGCTGGTTATAATCTGGACTGGCAGGCAAACAGTGCAGCAACCATTCCCCAGGATGTCAGTCTGAACAGCAGCTTTGAAGAGGCGGTCAATCAGCTTTTGGCAGAAGCAGGCGCTTCGGACGGAATGGCCGCCAGCGTTGAAAATGCATCAGTGCAAAATTCTGATGTTGCATCAGATAGTGCGACTGTAGGCGCAGCATGGCAGGCTGACAAGGGTGCAAATATTCAAGATGTCATAAATTTATGGGCCGCGCGCGCGGGTGTAAAAGTGGCATGGTCCTCTTTTACAAGCCTTCCTGTAAAAAGCAGCCAGTCATCACGGGGGAGTTTCGAATCCGCGCTCCAAACGCTGCTTGACCAGTACAAAGGGGACAAGGTAAGACCCTTTGCGACATTGAACGAGGACCCCGTGTCAGGTGAAAAAACACTCACAATGAACATGGAAAAATAAGGGTAATTCTGGTTTGTCTATAAGCAAATATGAATATCAGCCCAAAAATTTGATTTGAGCTGATGATATCTCTATATTTCCTTAAAATCCCTCTTTGCGTGAAAACGTGCTCGCGCTATGGTTTCCACTGGATTCTATATAGATCGGGATTAAACCAACGTTCGGGAAAAAACCGCATGCGCATTCAAAAATTACTTTCTGGCACTTTTTTCGCAGGTCTGTTTACGGCCTCTTTGCTATTCACCCCAGCCATGGCGGGCGAAACGCTTCCACAGCCGCAGGGCAAATGGGCGCTGACCAAAATTGACCGTGTCGCGACAAGTGGGAATTCATATTGCACATTGTCCCACGGATATGCCGACAACATTGTTTTAAGCCTTGGCCGCAATCTGGCGGAGGAATATTCCCTGGCGCTGGACTTCCAAAAGCCTGTGTTTGAAAAAGACAAATCCTTAAAAATCTCCTTGCAACCTGGCCCTGGGCAGACGCGCGCCTATGACCTTATGCCGGCATCCGAACGCGCGCTGGTGATACGTTTGGGATGGGACAGTGCCTTTTTCAAAACGCTGGATCAAAGCGGTTCTATGAGAATCAGCATTGCGGACAAGTCCTACGCCTTTAAATTGCCCGACATTGCAAAAGGCCAGAGTGACTTAAAAGACTGTATGGAAGAATTAAAACTCGAGGCTGCAAAAACAAACCCGTCCCAGAATGTTGCAACAAAGGATGTTTTGCTGGCAGACGCTGGGGCGTCCAACGCCTCTGGCTTTACAGCTGAAAAATCGGAAGAGGCGGCGCCTGCGAAGTCATTCGCAAAAGTGGCCAAAACAGCCGAAAAAGAAGCTGAAAAAATGGCGGTTGTCGCAAGTGCTCCCGTTGTAAAAGCCGCACAAGAAACGCAGCAAAAGGTACAGCAAGTGCCAGCCCCGAAAATGCAGCCTGCGGCCATAGACAAGGTTAATCCCGCACTGGCTGCGCAGAATGAACGTCTTGAGAAAGATCTGCAAAAAGCGTTGGCACAAAGCAAAGCGCTGGAGGAACAATTAGGTTCTGTCCAAAAATCCATGGCGGATACAAAACCCCTGCAGGATAAAATTGCAAAGCTGGAAACGGATATAGCCGCGAAAGAAGCGGCAGTTGCTACAACGTCCGCAGATCTGGAGAAGGCAAAAGCTGCCATGGCAGGGGCGGCGACACAATCTGCGGAAAGCGCGGCTCTGAAAAAACAGAATGATGAGTTGCAGCAAAAGCTTGCGGCCATGGAAAAAGGCACTATTGATGCAAAATCTCTTCAAGAAAAGGTAGTCTCTTTGGAAAATGATTTGGCCGCAAAAGAGGCCGCCCTGAAAACGGTTTCAGATTCCGCAACAAAAGGGCAGTCTTCAACGCAGGAACTCATGGCGCAAAAAACGGCGGAACTGGAAGCGGCAAAGACGGAAAAAGAACGCTTGAGCGCAAAGCTGGCCGAGATGGAAAAAGCGGGTGTGGATACAAACGCGCAGGCCGCAAAAATTGCTGATCTGGAAGCCAAGTTAAAATCCAAAGAAGATGATCTGGCGCAAAAAACGCTTGCAGCAAATTCTGATAAGACAGCGCAGGATATTCTGGCACAAAAGACAGCCGAAATTGAAGCCTCAAAAATTGAAGGAAAGGCGCTCAAAGATAAGATAGCCGCGCTGGAATCCCAGCTTGCCACACAAAAAACGGCAGCCGCCACCACGCCCGTCACGCCTCTGCCTGGCAGTGATATGGAGATTAAAAAGGCCAATGAAAAGGCGGCTACGTTTGAGGCAAAGGTAAAAGAGCTTGAGGCGAAAAACGCACAGCTTGAAGATACGGTTCGTCAATCACAAACACGCATTGCCGAAACAGCCGTGAATACAGAAACCAAATCTGTAAAAACCATTGTGGATTTGCAGTCCAAACTTGAGGCCGCGCAAAAAGACAACATCGCGCTCGCCAAACAGCTTGATAGCGTCAAACTCCAGCAAGAAGACAAACGCCTCAATCTTATTGCTGGAGACTGGGATCTGGAAAAAGCCACGAAGAGATTCAATGAATCTGAGCGTGAGGTTCAACGCCTTGGATTGCAGCTGGAAAAAGAGCGCACAAGCTGCAACATGGAAAAAGAGAAGATTGAGGGCATGCTCTTTGATCCTGCTGTGACCGAACAAAAGCAAATCGAAAAACTCACCCAGCTTGAAAAAGAGCTTCAGGAAGCAAAAGCGGCAAATCCATCTTTTGTAGGCGCTCAGGAACTGGCTTCGCTGAAAAGCACGGTTGAAAACCTGCAAACGGAAAATGCGGACCTAAGGGCAAAGGCGGGCACTCTTTCCGCGCAGCTGGTGGATACGCAGTCCAACGGTGGTGCGCGTGTGGACCAGGTGGCGTCCACGCAGATAGAAATGCAGGAGTTGCGTCAACAGCTCGCCTTGAAAGACAAACAGAACGCGACATATCTAAATCAGCTCGCGACACTGCAACAACAACAAAATATGGCGGCCAAAACGGCGGCCAATATGCAGTTGCAAAAAATAGCCAGCATAAAGCCTGCCGCAGGCGCGCCTGATGAGGTTAAGTCTATGAAGGCTGCTGCGCCAGCGTCCTCGCAAAGTGATGTATCTTCCTTGCTAAAACAGGCTGGCTTAAGCCCCGCAGGTTTTAAAAAACTGGGGTCATCTGGTGAGGTTGAGAAGTTTTCCTGGAAAGACGCGCAGAACTTAAACGGCTCTGCCTCAGTACAGCCCATGAAGGGCAAAGGCTTTGACGCTCTCGTAACTAGTTATATCGGGCAGCAAAAATCCGCTTGTAACGGTGACTTTGCCTCCATGCCGTCCCCGTCCGCAGGAAGCGCCGCTAAGCAGATGTCGCTTTATGAGGTGGCGTGCGTTGAAGGCGGGCAGAGCAGTTCGGCCTCGCTTCTCTTCTATGAGAACAAAGGGGACTTTGTGGCCATATCAAACGCAACCGATGCGGCCAATATGGACATGGCCATGGACAGCCGTGACCGTATAGCGCAGGCCATCCGCGGAATGTAGAATAAAAAAAGAGCCGTGCAATGCGCAGGCTCTTTTTTGTAATATCCATAAATTTTTAAGGGTTATTTGCCGTCTTTGTCACCATCATTGCCAAAGGGGCGGAACATGCGCATGGCGTTTTCGAACATGGCCATGTTTTGCTTGTTAATCTCCTCAAGGTTTGGCACAGGGAAAATGCCCTCCAGTGATTTGTTGATTTGTGCTCGCATGGCTTCCTGGTTTTTGGCAAAGGTCTGGAGGGTGTGTTCCAGATAGTTTGGGACCAGCGGGCCCAGATTATCGCCATAAAATCCTATAAGCTGGCGCAAAAAGCCGATGGGAAGAAGGCTTTGCCCTTCGTTGGATTCCTGGTCGACAATAATTTGGGTCAAAACCGAGCGTGTCAGGTCTTCGCCTGACTTTGCATCATAAACAACAAAGTCATGGCCTTCTTTGACCATTTCGCACAAATCTTCCAGCGTGACATAACTGCTGCGACCTGTGTCATACAAACGTCTGTTAGCATACTTTTTGATGACCGTAGGTTCATCAGACTTCTTCTTGACAGTGGCCATAGGCACGTCCTCCATTTTAATGCTGCGAGTGTTATTAACTATTATTATGCACAAAGATATATTGCAAGGCAAAAATATATGCGTGTTGCGTTCTAACTTCTTTTTTGTGCGGTTTTGCCTTATATACCATTATAAGGAAAACAATCATGCGCAACGGACCAAAACCCCTTCCTTTTCAACTGGCTATGGCTTCCATGGCGGCGGCAGGCATGGCGGGTGGATCGGCGTTTGATGCGCAAACCCTCCAGTCGTTTTTTGCGGGCATACAAAAATATCAAAAACATGAGTTTCGGCGTCACATGCCCCCCTTGCCATGCGTCTGGGAGGAAGGGCAGGCAAAGCTTTATTTTTCAAAGGCCTTGCCCGTCGCACAGACGCACAAAACCCCCGTGGTGCTGGTGCCGTCTATGGTCAATAAGGCTGATATTCTGGATTTGCTGCCAAACAGGTCTTTGTTGCGCTGGCTCTCATCGCAAGGGTTTGATGCCTATTTGTTTGACTGGGGGACAACCACGCAAGATGAGGCCCAAGCAAACATTGACAGTGCGCTTCAAAATCGCCTGCTGCCCGCGCTGGAGTCCATAGGCAAGCCTGTCCTGCTTTTGGGGTATTGCATGGGGGGGCTTGTTGGCGCGGCGGCGGCCACGCTGCGGCCAGATGCTATAAAAGGTCTGCTCTTGCTCGCCACACCCTGGAACTTTCATGACAAGCTCGGCGCGCTCAAAGCCAGGATGTCATTGATGAAACCCATGGCCATACCCTATATGACGCAATATCGTCAGCTCCCCGAAAGCTGGATGCAGGCGGTGTTTGCCACGCTGGACCCAGAAGGCAGCATCCGCAAATTTTCTTCCTTTGCCAACATGGCGGATGGGGATGAGAGGGAGAAGATTTTTATTGCGGTGGAGGACTGGCTGAATGAGGGGGTTGATCTGCCCGCTGACATAGCAACACTGTGCATGGAAGAGTGGTATGAGGACAATAAGCCGTTTTTGGGGGCGTGGGAGGTCTGTGGTCGCAATATACGTGCGCAAGATATTCGCTTGCCTACCTTCGTGGTGGCCGCGGCGGCGGATAAAATTGTTCCATCGGAATCAGCGATGGCCTTCGCGCAGCAACGGACAAAGTGCGACACATTGCTGTGCCAGACAGGGCATGTGGGTTTGATTGCCAGCAAGGATGTTATAAAGCAGGTCTGGCAACCCATGGCTGAATGGTTTGCGGTGCAGCAATAGTTTTTCTTTTTCTTGCGTCTGTAGCCTTGAAATCACAAGAAGCCCGCGTTAGTTTCCGTTCAGTTCCAAAACCCCCCATCACAGGAATATGCACATGAACCACGATCCCATTGTTATAGTTTCTGCCAAACGCACAGCCATCGGCGCTTTTGGCGGCGTTTTTTCAAACACGCCCGCCCATGATTTAGGGGCGAATGTGATAAAGGCCGTGTTGGCTGATGCAGGCGTTGATGCACAAGAGGTCGATGATGTCATTCTGGGGCAGGTCTTGACGGCCACACAAGGTCAAAACCCAGCACGCCGCGCCGCTATGCTGGCTGGCGTTGCGCAGGAAAAAACCGCCATGACCATCAATCAGGTCTGCGGGTCTGGCCTGCGTGCTGTGGCGCTGGGCGCACAGGCCATTTTGTGCGGTGATGCAGATGTGGTTGTTGCAGGCGGGCAGGAAAATATGACCCTCTCACCCCACGCCATGGCGCTGCGCGCAGGCATCAAAATGGGCAATGCGGAATTGATTGACACCATGATATCTGATGGCCTTTGGGATGCGTTCAACAACTACCACATGGGTATGACGGCTGAAAACATTGCACAAAAATATGGCATTACCCGTGAAGATCAGGATGCGTTTGCTGCTGCGTCCCAGCAAAAGGTTGAGGCGGCTGTAAAGGCTGGCAAGTTTAAGACCGAGATATCGCCCGTGTCGATTAAGGTCAAAAAAGAAGACGTTATGGTTGATAAGGATGAGTTCCCGCGTGATGGTGTAACCGCTGATGCTTTGGCCAAGTTGCGCCCTGCGTTTAAGCCAGATGGGTCTGTGACGGCGGGCAATGCATCAGGTATCAATGATGGTGCAGCAGCCGTTCTTTTGATGCGCGAAAGCGCGGCCAAGGCGCGTGGGCTAAAACCATTTGCGCGGATCAAATCATGGGCAACCGCGGGGGTTGACCCTGCTGTGATGGGGACGGGGCCAATCCCCGCCAGCCGCAAGGCTTTGGAAAAAGCGGGTTGGAGCGTGTCTGATCTTGACCTTGTTGAATCCAATGAGGCTTTTGCGGCGCAGGCTTGCTGTGTTTTAAAAGAGCTGGGTCTTGATGCAGCAAAGGTCAACGTGAATGGCGGCGCTATATCTTTGGGCCATCCTATAGGGGCGTCGGGTTGCCGCGTGCTCGTGACACTTCTTCATGAAATGGCGCGAGGGGGGGCACAAAAAGGTCTTGTGACCTTGTGCATAGGCGGCGGCATGGGCGTGGCCATGTGCGTGGAGCGTGATGCGTCAATGGAATGGAAAACGGTATAACAGGGATTTGATGGAATGAAAAAAGGTGTGGCCATAGTAACGGGTGGAACGCGCGGTATAGGGCTTGAAATCACAAGACTGCTTGTGGAAGAGGGGTATGATGTTGCGGCGGTCTATCATGGCAATGATGAGGCGGCAAAAGATTGCGAACAGCAGACCAACGCGCGCGCCTTTAAGTTTGATGTGGCAGATTTTGATGCCTGTCAGACAGGTGTAGCCACCATTGAAGAGGAGATGGGAGCTGTCACTGCTCTCGTCAACAACGCAGGTATCACACGCGACGGCGTTTTGCATAAAATGACAGCAGAGTCATGGCACGCCGTTATCGAAACAAACCTGACATCTTGTTTCAACATGTGCCGCGCTGTGATTGGCGGCATGCGGGAACGCGGTTTTGGTCGCATCGTCAACATCAGCTCCATCAACGGGCAAAAAGGCCAGTTTGGACAAACAAACTATTCGGCCGCAAAGGCGGGCATGCTTGGCTTTACCAAGGCACTGGCATTGGAAAGCGCGGCAAAGGGTGTTACGGTCAACGCAATATGCCCTGGCTACATCGCCACAGACATGACCACGGCCATGAATCAGGATGTCTTGGATTCCATCATTCGCCAGATTCCTGTTGCGCGCATGGGCACGCCGCAGGAGATAGCGCAAATCGTTGCATTCTTAATGTCTGAAAAGGCGGGTTTTATCAATGGCTCCACTATAACAGCCAATGGCGGGCAGTTTATGGCAGCATAATGGCAAAGCGGATAAGGCATTACTGTTCTTTTTAAGTAAAAAAATTCTGGAATCGTTTGCGTTTATGAGTGCGCGCCCTATATAAAGGGTTCGTTGTAATTTTTTTCCTTATGGAGCCAGTATGAAAACCACCTTTACTGTGGCTTTGACCATCATCATTTTAGGGTTAGCAGGTCTTTTGATTGGCCCGTCCTTTATGGACTGGGACAAGTACAAGCCGCAAATTATAGAGCAAGCAAAAAAATCTTCGGGATATGACATCCATATTGACGGTGACATAGGCCTGTCCGTTCTTCCTGCTCCTCGTTTGAAGATTCAGGGCTTGAGCGTGGATGCGCCCAAAGGCAAAGCAGAAAAACTTATTTCTGTTGAAGATGCGTTTATCAGTGTGGATCTGTTTTCACTGATGTCGGGCGATATTGTTGTGGATACGGTACGTTTGGAAAAACCCCGCGTCACCCTGGAAAAGCTTGCGGATGGCACTTTTTCATGGGCTGTTGAGAAGAACCAGCAAAATGGGGGCGTGACACCTTCCGATACGTCGAATGACGCAAAGACGAACCGTCCCATAAGTCTGGGCAAGGTGGTTATAGAAGAGGGTGCGCTTGACTATGTGGACAAACAAACAGACAAAACCCAAGAATTAAAAGACATCAATATTGATCTGTCGGCAAAAACGCTGGAAGGCCCGTTCTCGGCAGATGGAAACTTGCTGTATAACGGCAAGCGCATTGACATCACTCTTGATACTGAAAAACCAAAAGGCGACAAAAAAGAATTTGATGCAGAGCTGGAAATCGGTTTGCCTGAGTCAAAAGCAAGTGCGTCCTTCAAGGGCGTTGTGGCGCTCTCCCCCATGGAAGTGCAGGGCAAGCTTAATCTGGAGGCCAAAAACCTTGCTGAGGCTTTGAGCGTTTCAGGGCAAGAGCCATCACCAGCATTGGCAAGACCTTTAAGCTTTTCGGGGCTTGTAACCGCGAGCGAAAATCAGATTCGCTCTGAAGATATTTCCATCTCTTATGGTGACACAAAAGGGACGGGCAATGTGGTTGTTTCCAACTTTAAAGATCAAAACCCCGTCAAACTACAGGCCAATATGGGCTTTAGCGGTATTTTGAACTTTGACCAAATCGCGCCCAAGGCAGATAAATCCAAACAAGCCAGCGTGGAAGAAAAAGTGGCGAAGGGGCAAAAGCTTTCTTCTCCCGCTTTTTTGCCTGAAAGCTTAAGTATTCCATTCCCGCTCGAAGCCAAGCTGAAAATAGTGGCTGAAGGCATCCAGATGGGCGGCGTGGTTTACAAGGGTGTGAGTGCCGATATTGTAAAAACAGGCTCGGATATTGATTTCACGGCGGCCCTGTCGGACATCCCGGGGAAAACAAATCTGGATATTCGCGGGTTGCTTCGTTACACCACAGCCTCAAGGTCAGGTGACAAGGGCATAACCTATGCAGACCCAAAACTCACCTTTGCCGTGAACGGGACATCACAGCAGTTTCCTACATTGCTGCGCAGCTTTGCGCCAGATCAGGATGATAACAAAGCCCTCGAAATTTATAAAACCGCACGTTTTGATGTTCAGGGCATGGTGGGGCAGGACAAAATATCTTTCAACAACAGCACTGTGAAGCTGGATGATACAACGCTGGCGCTGTCTGGGTCATACAAGCCGCAAGGCCAAGGCGGACGACCTGATGTGACGCTGGACTTGACCACAGATTTTGTTGACATAGACCACATCCAGTCACGCTTGAATGGTCAGAAAAAGGCGGCTGTGCAAAAAGATTCGTCAGCTGCGCCAGATTTGAAAAAATCTCTGGAGCCTGTTCGCGGCTTTGAAGTGCCTTTAAATCTGAACTTTGATATCAGTGCGCAAAAAGCAAGGTTCAACGCTCAGGACATCAATGGTATTCGCATAAAAGGCTTCGCTTCTGGCAGTGCGTTGAAACTGGATGTTGCGTCCGCGCAGGACTTCATGGGTGCGGTCGCCAGCTTGAAGGGGCGGGTGGATGACCTTAAAACCCTCTCAGGGGTGGACTTGTCCTTTTACGGCAAAACATCCAATTTAAAAGCGTTGATGGAATCCTTGAAGATGGATACTTCAAAATTGCCTCAAAGCATAAGCAGTGCGGAAGCCAATATAAGTGCCAAAGGAAAAGCGGAAGCTTTGAATTTTGATGCGGATATTGCGGCGTTGAATGGACAGCTCAGGGCATCAGGTGACATGACAGGGCTGCTTGATACGCCCTCTTTCAACAACCTTGTGATTGGGGCAAAGCATCCTAATCTGGTCAAAGCCATTCAGGTGTTAAACCCTGCCTTCACAGGCAGTGAAGGTCTTGAAAAGCCCTTTGACTTTCAGGCAAAGGCTGTCAAAGACGGCAATGTGTATGATTTGAAAGGCATGAAGGCAACATTGGGCAGCATGTCCGTGACAGGAGATTTGAAAGTTGACCAAAGCGGCGCAAAGCCCTTTATCAGCGGCAATCTGCAAGCAGGTGATATGCCATTGGACAGCCTTTTGGGTGCCAAAAACGCTGGTGCTGGTGGCTCAGGCGGGGCGGCGGCCTCTTCATCAACCAGTGGGGGAAAGTGGTCAAAAGCACCGCTTGAAACAGGCTGGATGCACTCTATGAATGTGGATTTGGCTCTGGCCGCAAAATCCATTACCTATGGCGGGTGGAATTTTATAAATCCCTCTACACGTATTGGCCTCAAAGACGGCACATTAAATGTTGACGGCTTAAAGGCGGGTCTGTTTGGCGGTAACGCATCTATGAATGCACGCGTTGTTGACCCAGCAGATGAAAAACAACCTTTGTCACTGTCTGTTCAATCAAAAATGGACAACGTGAATCTTGAGCCGCTGGTAACAGCCTTAAGTGGTACGCGCAGGTTAAAAGCGGCGGGTGATGTGTCCTTTGATATGGATGTGTCAGGTTCTGGCCTAAGCTCTCACGCGCTGGTCAGCAGCCTGCAGGGAAAATCCACGCTCAATGGTAACAATGTTGTGATGAAGGGGTTTGACCTTGCACAAATTGGGCTGGCCTTTGTGGACTCAGGAAAGCCTTTGGACAGGTTGAGCGGCATTGTTGGCGGCGCGACCAGCAGCGGCGAAACCAGATTTGATACCATCAAAGGCAATTACGACATCGCTCAGGGCGTAGTGAATATTTCCTCAATGGAAATGGACGGGCCTGCCGCCAATATCAAATCAAAGGGCAATGCCAATCTGCCGCAATGGTACATAGACACCATCCACACCATCACCTTCAAGCAAGCCAAGGATGCTGGCGCGTTTGACGTGGCCATCAAAGGGTCTTTGAGCAGTCCCGCCAACACCTTTGGCAAAGGATTGTTCAATGATGTGTTGACCAGACGACTGCAAGGAAAAGTGCAAGAAAAACTGCAAGAAAAATTGCCTGATGTTCTGGGCAAGGATTTAACAGGCAAGTTGCAAGGACTTGGCATATTGCCATCCGCGCCCAAGCCTGCGCCAGCCCCGGCACCAGCGCCTGTTGATGATGGTGCTGTGCCTGCTGTGGATGATTCACCACAAAGCGCACCTGTGCCCGCACCAGCGGCCACCCCTGCGCCCACACCTGCGCCTGCGCCCCAAACCCAGCAGGATGATTCAAAAAAGGCACTGGAGGATGAAGCCTCCAAGGCCATTCAGGGCGTTCTAAACGGGTTGCTGCAGTAATCTATTTGGGTTGAAGTTCATCAAGAACATATAACCGAAGGGCGCTGGACAAGTTTGTTCCGCGCCTTTCGTCTATGTCGGCAATAAGGTTGGCAAGGGGGCGTTTTTGCGCCTGCGCAAGGCGCTTTAGCGCCTCCCAGAAAGGCTCTTCAATCGACACGCTGGTGGTGTGCCCCGCAATGGTGACAGACCGCTTGATAACCTTGCTGGAAAGGATGTCGGCCATTATCCGCGCGGCTTGATCATATCTTCAGGCTTTACCCACTGATCATATTGCTCGGAGGTCAAAAGTCCCAACGCCATGCCCGCCTCACGCAAAGATGTGCCTTCCTTGTTGGCTTTTTTGGCAATTTTTGCGGCGTTGTCATAGCCAATATGCGGGTTGAGCGCCGTCACCAGCATCAATGAGTTTTCCATCAGATATTGAATGCGCTCATAGTTTGGCTCTATGCCCACCAAGCATCTATCTGTAAAGCTTCGGCACGCATCGGACAATAACTCAATGGATTGCAGCACGTTGTAAATAATAACGGGCTTAAAGACGTTCAACTCAAAATGTCCGTTGCTTGCCGCCACACTGACGGCTGTGTTGTTGCCCATCACTTGCGCGCAGACCATGGTCATAGCCTCGCATTGGGTGGGGTTTACTTTACCAGGCATAATAGAAGATCCAGGCTCGTTTTCAGGGAGCAACAGCTCGCCAATGCCAGAGCGCGGGCCAGATCCCATCAAACGGATATCATTGGCAATTTTCATCAGCGATACGGCCAACACATTCAACATGCCAGACATCTCGCACAGCGCATCATGCGTGGCCAGTGCTTCAAACTTGTTTGGGGCGGTGATGAAATTCAGCCCCGTAATGTCCGATACATTCGCGGCAAATTTTTCAGGAAAACCCACCATGCAGTTGATGCCTGTACCCACGGCGGTGCCACCTTGCGCCAGCATCATGGTGCGGGGCAGGGCGGCCTTGATGCGTTCTATCCCGTATTTTATTTGCGCAGCATAGCCTGAGAATTCCTGCCCCAGTGTCAAAGGGGTTGCGTCTTGCAAATGCGTGCGTCCGTTTTTCACAATGTTCGCAAATTCTTTGGCTTTTCCATCCAGTGCCGCGTGCAGCATTTCAAGCGATGGAATAAGGTCATGGTACAACGCTTCCCCCGCCGCAATGTGCATGACAGTGGGGAAGGAGTCGTTAGAGGACTGTCCCATATTCACATGGTCATTGGGGTGGACGGGGGTTTTGCCACCGCGTGTGCCAGCCAGAATTTCATTGGCGCGGCCCGCAATCACTTCGTTCGCGTTCATGTTTGTTTGTGTGCCAGACCCAGTCTGCCAGACAGATAAAGGAAACTGGCCTGCCAGCGTGCCATCCATAATTTCATCAGCCGCCTGCACAATGGCTTGGCCCACCTTGGCGTCCAGCACATTCAAGGCCATGTTTGTTAAGGCGGCGGCTTTCTTTTGCACACCAAGCGCGCGCACAACGCGGGCAGGCATCTTTTCTGTCCCGATATCAAAGTTTTGCATGGAACGCTGTGTTTGCGCGCCCCAGTAAGCGTCGGCGGGAACTTCAATCTCGCCAAAGGAATCTGTTTCAATACGTGTGCTGGTGGAGTTTTTTTGTGCGGTCATGTGTGCGGCGTTCGTCATTTCTTTTCCAAAGGTTTTGTTAAGTTGATATGTCCCATTTTGCGCCCCTCGCGGCTCTCGGCTTTGCCGTAGAGGTGAATGGCAGCATCGGCGCGACCATAATACGCATCTAAAGTCTTCACGTCATCCCCAATCAGGTTGATCATGGTCACTTCGCTGTGGGCTATGGGCTTTAAAATAGGCAGGCCAGAGATGGCGCGGATATGCTGTTCAAACTGCGAAACATTGCATCCATCCATGGTCCAGTGGCCAGAATTGTGCGTGCGCGGCGCAATCTCGTTGGCAAAAACCTCGCCGCCCTTGGCCACGAACAGCTCCAGCGCGGCCAGCCCCACAAGGTTCACTGATTTTGCAAGTGTGGTAGCCATGTCGATGGCGGTGCTTTCCACATGCGCGTGCGCAGGGCCGAATCGCTCTACCAGATTAACAGGCGCTATGCTCTCGCTCAAAATATGGTTCTTGTGGTTGTTTAAGGCTATGGGGAAGGTTTCTATCGTGCCAAAAACATCGCGTGCAACGATGACAGAGCATTCATATGCAAAGTCTATTACGCCTTCAATAATAGCCTCGTTGGTATTCAATTTTGCCCAGTTATCTGCGCTGTTGTCTTTAATACTATGTTTTATTTGACCTTTTCCGTCATAACCGAAACGGCTCGTCTTTATGATGCAATTTTGTGCCTTTTGCTGCCCCATGAAGCGGTCAATGTCGGCGGCGGATGTCGCTGGCGACCATGGCGCGGTCTTGATGCCAGATTGGTTTAAAAAATCCTTTTCTTTCAATCGGTTCTGCGAAACCATCAAGAGATTGGCGTCTGGATAAACGGGTTTTGTCCCGCTTAAAACCTCTATCGCTTCGAGAGGGATGTTTTCAAACTCATAGGATATAACATCAACACTTGTTGCGAAATCTTTGAGTTTGTTTATGTTTTCGTAAGAGGCGCAAGTGAAAAGATCGGTAACCTGAGAGGCTGGGCAATTCTCTTCGGGGCAATATATATGGGTGCGCATGCCAAGACGGCTGGCGGCAAGGGCAGACATTCTGCCCAGTTGCCCACCACCCAAAATGCCGATTGTTTTGATGTTCATCTTCATAGCGGGATATAAAACCTTTACCCTTTGAAATTCAAGGCATATTTGGGCATATAAAAAAAATGTTATGCGCCATGGCCAATACTAATCCACATATCCACAGCTTCAAAGACCCTATATTGGGTTTTTGGCACGAATTTGAATGTTGTTGATTTTATGGATTGTGGATAAACTGCCTGCTTATCCACAGGGCTTTAATCCTTGGGCTGGTCAGCCACTTTTGCGGTTTCGTTCTCGCGATATTTTTCCAATCTCGCCATAAGTTCGTCATCCGATAATCCTAAGATGGAGGCGGCCAAAAGGGCAGCGTTTTTCGCGCCCGCCTCGCCAATAGCCAATGTGCCCACGGGCACGCCACCTGGCATTTGGACGATGGACAGTAAAGAATCCATTCCTTTCAATGCCTTAGATTTAACGGGAACGCCTAGAACTGGCAAAGATGTCAGGGCGGCGGTCATCCCAGGCAGGTGGGCTGCGCCTCCTGCGCCCGCGATAATTACCTTTATGCCGCGTCCCTTGGCAGAGGTGGCATAGTCATACATGCGTTTGGGGGTACGGTGCGCTGACACTATATTGACTTCGTGTGGAATTTGAAGCTCATGCAGTAACTCATGAGAAATCTTCATAGTTTCCCAGTCAGACTGTGACCCCATGATAATTCCGATTTTCGGGTTTGGATCGCTGTGCGTCATGATGAACCGTCTTTAAAAGCAAGGGTTGGTCAGGCGATAATGTCAGGTAAAATATCGCTTTTTAGTTTTTGTATCTGGTCTTTTAAGGCCAGTTTCTTCTTTTTCAGCCTCTGAATGGCCAAAAGGTCAATAGGGGGTGAGTTGATCGCGCGTTCAATTTCGGCATCAAGTTTTCTATGCTCGCTTTCGAGGTCTGCAAGCTTTTCGGTCAGGTCGGCAAGGTCTTCCATAAAATCCAAAAATTCGGAATAAAAATTTCAAAGGTCATATAGTCTATCAGAAAATTCGGCTTTTGATAAGAAAAAGAATAGGAT